>JAITUO010000190.1 GCA_031286245.1 Coriobacteriales bacterium | reverse complement strand
CCCCCCGGTCTTCTCCACATTGTAAAACCTAAATATTAAGGTTTGATAAAGCATCAGTGTTTGCCTTTGAGTCTGATTGGATCCCCCGGTTTGAGGAACATGATCGATAGCATCAAACGCCCGATGGCTTCGGAGTTTTCGGTCATGCCGTTGTCCAGCCAGCGCTGGATCAAACCGAGCAGGGCAGAGGCGTAGTAAGCTATGTAGTACTCGACCAGGGGGCTGGGTTCCTGAGTGTATTTTTTGTGGAGCACCGAGCGGATGAAATCGGTGCAGACAACGTCGCGCAGCTGGGCTTGGAATTGGGCATCACCGTGAGGGCTGAGCAGCACTTGCAGCAGTTTGCCATGTTCGCGTAGTGTGTCGAATAGCTCTACTGTTACACTGGGTGGCTGGCCGGTACGTTCGAAAGCGACGATTTCCTTGATCGAAACTGCCAGGATCTGCGGCTTAATGGCCTCCAGATCGTCGATGATCTCCTGCTTGAGAGTCGATAGTAATGCGTCCAGATCGGAATAATGTCCATAGAAAGTTGAACGGTTCAAGTCAGCTTTGTCCATCAGGTCACCGACTGTGAAATTGCCGAGTCCACGCTCACTGATCAGCACTGCGATTGCTTCTCGCATCATTTTGCGGGAGCGTAAGGTACGCCGATCAGCATTACCAGGAGTAGCTGTGGGAGCGGTGTTGTTTACGCTGTCCAGTGCGTTTGTCGATGTAGCGCTCGCCAATGTGTCGCTAGCCGATGCGCCGTTAGCCAGTGTGGTATTCGCCAATGTGTCGCTCGCCAATGTATCATACGACGAAGATGCAGTAAAAGTGCTGTTCGGCGCGGCGCTGGTAAGCGAGTCTTTTTGAACGGTATTCTGTAGCATGGTTTTTGTTGTCACAGGTTCCTCCCAGGTACCAGAGGCAGATACTTAAGTCAGTAGCCACACTGGTTGAGTAGTGAATGCTATTGATCCTCCATCGGTTTCTGAATTGATTCACCGATGACTTAATCAACACTCTGTTGGATAGTATATACGATGTCGCCGTAAGCTGACTATTGTTTTCCAAATCGTTATTTGGCCTCTCTTTTACTTGATTTCTACGCGTTTGTATAGCCTATAAATTGGCAATCCTGGGAATTTCCGAGTTTTTGGCCAAAAAAGGCCGTTATGTATGGCTGTTTGACCTGTTTTGCGCGGTTCGGTTTTCTCCACAATTTAAAACCGCAGGTAGATGGGTTGAGTAAAAATTCTATTTGTGTGAAATCGATAGAGAACTATACATAACGGCCTTTTCTGGCCAAAAACTCGGAAATTCCCAGGAAATGTCCGAATAAAGCTAAGAAACAGCCATCATAGGGTAACTTTTGGTAACCTTTCTTGGCAGTATTTCCATTTATACATACATAGGTGATGTTTCGGCATCATGGTAGCGATCTATCATGGATTGCTGGCGATGAAGCTGGGCGTTAAGGAGGTACCAAGAAGTCCGGATGATCTCGGGGTGTTCTGAGTAGTAAAAACATCGGCCAGTCAGTTTGTCAGCTTAGCATCAGATCAAACCGATATCACTACCCAGTAATATAATCTTTGTGAATAGGTCCTATGGCCAAGGAGGGTAACCATGAAACCAACCAAGATGATCCTAGCCTGTACTTTGGTCCTGGCGCTCTTGCTCGCTGGTTGTGCGACAAGTGATCGAGGTGCAAGTAGCTGGGAACAAACACTGAACCAGGGCAGTGCAGACGGAAGTTCAAATGGTTCAGGTAATGCACCTTATGCTCCAAGCGTTGATTCAGTTTCTACTGTTGCTGCTACATATGATCGCAAAGTCATCTACTCTTATGACTATAGCCTTGAGACCACGGAGATGGATGCTACGCTCAGTGCCTTGGAATCTGCTGTTCAGGGATTTGGCGGATACATCGAGCAAGCGAACTATTCTGGTCGTGATACCGGAGACCAATATAGCAATGCCACATTGACCTGCCGGATTCCTATCGCATCGATCGGAAAATTTAAACTTGAAATCGAAAACGCTGGGCAAGTCACAACGAAAAACGAGCAAGGAGTCGACATCACTGAGGAATATATTGATATCGAAACTCGCTTGTTAGTGCTGAAAACCCAAGAGGAACGCCTGCTTGTGCTGCTTGAGCAAAGTGGGAATCTATCAGATCTGCTCGAAATCGAGCGAGAGCTGGCACGCATACGGACAGAGATAGAACAACTGACTGGCTCATTGCAAAAGCTAAACAATCTGGTTGATCTAGCGACTTTTATCATTAGAGTTCGCAATGTTACATCCTATTCGCCGAAGTCCGAGGAACCATACCTTGCGCAATTGAGATATGCAACACAGGATTCATTGAATACTGCCTTAGGGGTACTTAAGGCTCTATTGATTATGCTTGTTTATGCAGCTCCATACTTGATTGTGTTCGGTTTGTTACTGCTGGTAATTCTGTTAATTGTCCGGCATAGAAGCAAAGTTAAGAAACGCCGTCAACATAAAGCCATGAGTGCACCGCCATATCTGTCGGCTAACCCGCCTACTAGTCCGCCGCTGGCTATCTCCAATCCAGCGATTGACAATGTCGTTAGCCCGCCGCTGGGAGGCAGCACAGACCAGATCCAAACAAGTTTTCCAGAACCAAATGACAGCGGTAACGACAGACAAACTACTGGATAGATAAAAGAGCTTGCAAATACTTATCCTGATTCGAAAGAGTTTTAAGGAAATGAAATATGAATGATTCAAACAAAGCTAACGCAGAGCCGATCAAGCTTACAGATAAGGATGTGCGCATTGTATATTTGCCCCCAGCAGTGGTAGCGGCTCACCAATACGAGGGGGACGATCCTGAACACAATGTGGCGAAGGTAATTGACAGATTTGTCCTTGATAATGACCTTCCGAACATCAACAATGTAGCGCTGATAAAAGATGGAGTTTACGATAGTATCCAGCTTGATTTGTTGTTACCAATCAAGGGGAGGAGGTAAAGGTATAGCGAATACGACCAGCAGAATGTGCTTCTTCGTGGGGGAAACATCACTGGTTTGCACCTGGTAAGAAGGATGTAAGGAATGCAAAACTCTCGGTTACATATCTGCGAGTGACAGGCAGACTAGGTCGATATCATATCCGCTCAGGTGCTTTTTCTGTAAGTGCTCGACTTTGTCTTTAAGCTTGGAGATACGGAATTCCTTCTCATTTCGTTTGACTTCAACCGCTGTAGCTTTTCGTGGAGTGTTAAGCTCGATTGCGACAATGTCGATCTGTATTTGCTCTCCCTTAATAGATTCCCAATAAGGTCCGATAATTCGATACTTTCCGCTAAGTGCTAGTTTTTGAATAAAGTAGTCTTCCAGAGACTTGCCCGAAAAAGTCTCAAAATCATTCATCACTATCAAACGCAGTTGCTCGAAGCTTTTCATTTCCACCATTGATCGATTGCTTTCGATAAAACGAAACCAAAAACGGATAAATGGATCTTTAATCTCGTACTTGACAGTCTGTGAGGTTGGTTTAGCAAACAACGGTCTGGAATGATTAAGTACCATATAGTCTTCAACCAAGCGTTTGAGTTGACCTCCTAGATTACGCTTACCGACGTAAGACTCGATTTCATTCTGGCTGTTTTTTCCTTGTGAGACTGCGGAAATGATCGAGAAGTATGTTGAGTAGTTCTTTCCAAATTCCATGACTAAGAGATTCTTTCCCTCATTGAGCAAAGGTGAGTTGTCTCGAATTATGAAATCAATCATTTTTGCTAAAGTCAGCGCTTTATTATCACAAAAGAGTTCAACATATTTTGGTACACCGCCAGTTATGGCAAAAAGTGCCAGCAAGTCTGAGTTTATATCGAAAGGTGAATGATCCTTGATGATTTCCTTCAAGGTACTAATACTAAAGGGTGAAAGGTTGATAATCTGGTCAGCTCGGCCGAAAAGTGGCTCGTTGATATCCTGGAAGAGTCTATGCATGATTGAGAAGACCGATCCACACACTACAAGGTTGATATGAGTGATCTCTTTGTATCTATCCCAAAGGTACTGCAGATCGCTAAAAAAGGCTGGGTTAGCTACGCTTAGCTCCTGGAACTCATCAATGACGATATTGATATGCAGATCTTGGGCTTGTTCGAAAAGTGATAAAAAAAGCGAACGAAGCGTCCGTATCTCCGGTAGAAATAGTAATCCAGTCGCACGGCTAAGCTCAGCACTGAACTCGTGGCACAAAACTGCTTCACTTTTATTTCCAACGAACAAGTAGGCGAATTCGGTATTCTCCAAAGATTTTAGAATCAAACTGGTTTTACCGATTCGCCTTCGACCTGTGATCACTGTGAATCTGGAATGATCAGAAAAAGCCTGTTTACGGATTTCATCCATTTCTTCAAGCTCTGTTTCACGTCCATAGAAGCGCATTTTTAAACCTCCGATTATGTAAGCCTGGGAGATGCGAAATTTTACGCCCGTAAATATTATTGCGGAAACATTTCGATGATGCAAGTAGTCGACGTACTATACGCTAGAGTTCAACTAGATCCAGCATAATTCAAACTGTTCGCCTATTGCTCTAACGATTTTCTGCTCTAACGATTTAACTGGAAACACTCCGGAGTTTTATATAGGCTTTTTGGTTTAGCATATTGTTACCTAAAGTTATATAGGCTTCTTGGTCTAGCATATTATTACCCAAAGCATCTCACTGAGTATTGATCATCTTGAGTAAGGTTTTAGCAATTATTGGATCGTCAAGTCTAAGCAAGTTGTCGGTACTCATGGCATTACCTAATAAGCTCATACTTCCGTACCAGACAATCTGTTGATCAAACACTGCCATTTTTTGAAACAACCCCGGCGTCTCAAAGACTTTAATATTCAACTCTCGCATTCTGTCCATGCATTGTTTAGCTGCGGATCGGGCGCTGGCACTCAACTCATCAATTGGCAAGGTTAGAATGGTGATTACTAAGTCATTGAGCAGAGCCGGTGACAATGAGGTCAACACTCGAGCGACCTGGTGTAACACTAGTTTCGGGCTGGAAATAACTATCTCTTTCTTGCTCTGCTCGCAGTCGTTCTTAAAAAATGCCCAGTACTCATCTTTACCGAAAAGGACACTTGAGGAGTTCGTGCTGCCAGCGCCATTGTCCACCAAGGCTGAGTAGCCAATCGACTTGTAGCTTCTTAATCGCTTGTAGTACATATTCTCCAGTACCGGAATACTAGCATCAACATAGTCGTAAACATAAACATCCTGTTTGCCCTCGTAGATCCTGTGTAATCTGCCGACATATTGGGCAATCCTACCTTTCCAAGATATTGGAACAGTTAGAAACAATGTATCTAATCTTGGATAATCAAAACCTTCGCCAACAAGTTTGGCGGTAGCAACTATTACGAATCGGTCATCTGCTTTCAACTCACTTAAACGTTCAATCGCTTCCCGCCTCTCTGCAATGCTGAGCTTTCCGATCAGTGTGATAACGTTTTCGCAGGAGTCTCTAAGTAGATCAGATAAAGCTATTACATGATCGATTCGATCTGAGAGGACAAGCGGGTTTCTCCCCATATTGATAGCAGAAATCACATCATCAACAATCATCTGGTTTCTATCTGAATTAGAAACCAGATCACTGAGCAGAGTAGAATAGTTCTGTTCATCATGGGCTGATGTCCTTTGAAAGCTCGTAAACTTGGGTATCATATAGTGCTCAAACGGTCTTTTCTTAGCCTGCTCCCTGTCATCGGTTCGATATCTGATTGGGCCAAACTCAAATCCGATGATTGGGGTACGACCATCTTTCCTTGATGGAGTTGCTGTCAAGCCATATACATACTTGGCATTCACATGCTGTAGTACTGCCGCAAAAGTCACTGCTGGTACTTGGTGTACTTCATCAACTATCACCATCCCGTAGTTTTTGACAATGTCATCAACCTCGCCATGTTTGATAAGAGATTGAACCATAGCGATATCGACAATTCCTGTCAGCTCTTTCTTATAGCTGCTGTACTCACCAATACTCCTTGTCCCTTTTGTTCTTTTTGAGTTTGCCTGCCCAAACGGGAGTTTATTAAAAAAGCTGAGGTAAGACGCCAAGGTCTGCTTCCATTGTCTAAGTACTTGTTGGTTGCGTAATAAGACCAGTGTATTCACTTTCCTGTTGGCAATGATGCTGGCAGCTACTACAGTCTTTCCAAAGCCAGGAGCAGCAGATAAAACACCGATATCATGCTCTAATAAGGCATCTGCAGCTAATAACTGTTCATCGTGTAGCTTTCCAGTGAAGCTCACTTCCAGAGGCACACCGTGGTTTGTCATATCAATAAGACTAAAACTTGCTTTAGATGCTTCCAGTAATGCAGTCAATGCCGGTTTTGTACCGCGAGGAATACTTATATATTCATCGCTTTCTTGATGAGTCGATATCACTCGAGGAGTATCGCGGGTGCTAACACGTAATCTCTGTTTGCGATAAAACTCGGGGTTGTCGAAAGCAGCTAACCGACTGATTCGACTGAGAGCTCTGGGGGATAAAACCGTTTTCGGGATATGTAGCATATTGGCACTGATGATTTCGATACTACTTGAGAAGTCACTTTTTTGTAGCTTTGATTCAGGCTTTTTTGCTTCCCAAGGTTTTCGTGCATCATTCTCTTCTTCAACAATCACAAGAGTACCTAGTTCTGATCCCTTTGGCAGATGATAAATGGCTTGTTCTAAATCGGTGATACTGAATTTCATGATTCTGCTGAGAAACTCCCACTGGTCAGGATAAGTCTGAAATTGAGAGTCGATAAAACAGGTTCTTCTCTGATCCCTGCACCTTCCTTGTAATGGGAGAGCGACCAGGTTGCCCAGACCACTATTCAAGCCATTGCTGGTAAGCATATCCTGTGAAGGAATAAAACGATCATAGACTGTGAAATCGAGACATGGGTTTTGCTCCATTGTTGTGGTCCATAATCCTGAAAACAGCTTTCGTGCCAATCGAGCTGGCACTGGTTCAGAAAAGAAAAGCCATACATGAAAGCCCATTCCAGATCTGGAGATCTCTAAATATGCTGGTACAAGGTTCATCAAGC
>JAITUO010000156.1 GCA_031286245.1 Coriobacteriales bacterium | reverse complement strand
ATCGAGAGCGAGGTCACCAAATGCTATGCCGCCGCGGACTAATACCTGTATGGGGTTATCAGAGCCAAAAGCCCAAGCGGAAAGCTCGATGTCTGGGAACTCGAACTGGATGAATCTATCCCTTATGTACTTAAATTCTGCTTGATTGAGAGTATCTCCATTAAACGATGCCGGTATGAAGCCTGGGTTATTACCGTTTAGTGCCACATGTTTATTTGGATCAATCCCTTCATTGAAGTAATTAATATTTCCACTGGTCATCGTCACGGTCTGCTCCGGAAGATCAAATTCATCGACGATCTCATGGAGGCTGGGTGTCGCTACTGCATAGTTGCCTTGTAATGGAGCCATCAGCGACAAGATATCCTGGTCTGCACTCAGGGTGTCAGCCGGTGTTTCAACCCTAAACGCCGTGCCTGTTGCCATATCAGCGATTACAGTTCCAGGTTTTATATCACGACCAGACGGAACCACTTTGTCTAAAACATCTTTATCGATATAACCTCCCTGGGCGATAATCTTGTTGGGAGAGACTTTCTGCTCAGTAGAGCCGGTGCTGCGCATCGCGAACGTGGCGATGTTGTCTATGACAGCCTCTGCTGCTGGGCTTTTACTGGAGTCAATTTCAATCACGTCATCTGCAAGCACTACAGTGACATTCTCAAACTGTGCAGGCTCAGCATTAGCTACTTGAGTCTTCCAATCCAGCGAAGCTGGTACGAACATCTCTTCGAACGCCAGCGAGTTCGTTTCAATTTGCATGACATCGGCTGCTTGATCCGTTGTTGTTGCATTGGCGATCGGAGCTGCTGCTGAGAACAGCATGACTACAGTTAGAAATGATGCAATCGATTTTGTCAGCTTATTCATGGCTTTTCCCTCCCACATGAGCCCAAGTCAACTAGCTTGGTTATTACTGATCACCTAGTAGTTCAGCCCTCCTGAGTGGTTCCCCGCAGAAATCAAAGCATGCCACTCATTGTCATTGGAATCACTAACCACCCTGAAAAACGTTTCCCTCATTAAGCACATTACGCTTTATTGGTTTTGGTCTTATCTGCCATCCTGACTTATCATGAGCACAAAACCTCGTTCCAACATGTACTGAATACCTCACAGATGCGTGAAATAGCGCTGAGGTTTAAATCTTGTGTAATATTTCATTTAATGGCACAAGATACAGCAATGACACAAGTTTTCCGTAAGGTTTCACGACTGTGCACAAACCTGTTATTTTTCCGTACAGTTCTTGTGCTGGTTTTTGCCCCAAGTGCAGTTTATACAAGCTTCACTTGACATCTACAATCAAAACCTCTAAATTAGCCAGCAGAGAAAAATGCTGAGGATAAAGACATACTCCTATTGTTATTACAGCTAGCTGCACCTAGGCGATAGCCGCCACGGGTGCAGCGCCCTGTGGTGGCTCTAGGTAAGGGCCGATGAAAAGTCGGCCAATCTTTTTCAAGAGCCACGTAAGCGTGGCTTTTTTGTGTCCGTTTACTAGTTCCAGCAAGCCCGGTTTTATCCACATGAGTACGTGTCTATGTCCGCTTACGAACCGTCGAAAAATTAATGTCCCTTTTAGTCCATTGTTAAGCCCTGAGCAAAGTAAGGAGAGTCAAATGCCCATCACAGAGATCCTAGAGAAGAACGCGTTGTTGTATGCAGATGAGGTCGCTTTGGTCGAAATCAATCCGGAGCGCCGCGAGAAGAGTCGCAAAACCTGGCGGGAGTATGAGCTGATCGAGACAGCAGCAGCGCCTTATTACCGACGTGAGATCACCTGGTCGATCTTCAATGAGAAAGCTAACCGCTTCGCCAACGCGTTGCTGGCACGTGGTATCGGTAAAGGCAACAAGGTCGCAATTCTGCTGATGAACGGTTTGGAATGGCTGCCGATCTATTTCGGCATACTGAAAACCGGAGCGATAGTTGTACCGATGAACTTCCGATACGCCGCTGATGAGATCAAGTATTGTCTGGATAAGGCTGATGTCGACCTACTGGTGTTTGGGCCGGAGTTCATTGGACGGATCGAGGACATTGTTGAACACCTGCCTGATGAGCTGGCTTTGATCTACTGTGGTACAGAGGTCTGTCCAAGCTTTGCCGAGAGTTACAGTGAGTTGACGGCGGATTGCTCCAGTGCCTCACCATCTATCAGTATCACCGATGATGAATTGGGAGCGATCTATTTCTCATCCGGGACCACCGGTTTTCCCAAGGCTATCCTACATAAACACAAGAGTCTGATGCATTCATGTGAGGTTGAGCAGAACCATCATGGTCAAATGCATGACGACATCTTTTTATGCATCCCACCTCTGTATCATACCGGTGCAAAGATGCATTGGTTCGGCAGTTTTCTAGTCGGCGCACGTGGCATCCTGCTCAAGGGCACTTCGCCGGAATTCATCATCGACACAGTCTCGAAAGAGAAATGCACCATTGTCTGGTTACTGGTGCCTTGGGCACAGGACATCTTACTCGCCTTGGAAAACGGAGACATTAAGCTGGAAGATTATCCTAACCTCGCGCAGTGGCGTCTGATGCACATTGGCGCTCAACCGGTGCCGCAGAGCCTGGTACACCACTGGCTGGAGGTTTTTCCACACCATGCCTATGACACGAACTATGGACTTTCTGAAGCCATCGGGCCGGGTTGTGTTCACCTGGGGTTGGAGAATACCGCTAAAGTCGGTGCTATCGGCGTGCCAGGTTTTGGTTGGGAATGTAAGATCGTCGATGAACAGGACAAGCTGGTAGAGCAGGGATTAGTCGGCGAGCTCTGCGTCAGGGGGCCCGCGGTAATGGAGGAATATTATAAAGATCCCGAAGCTACTGCCGAATCGATCAAAGACGGTTGGCTGCATACCGGCGATATGGCGATGCTCGATGAGGACGGATTCATTTTTCTAGTCGATCGTAAGAAGGATGTGATTATCTCTGGTGGAGAAAACATCTATCCAGTGCAGATCGAGGATTTTTTATCTCGTCATCCCGATATCAAAGATGTCGCAGTCATTGGTCTGCCGGATGCCCGCCTGGGAGAGATCTCGGCAGCGATTATTGAGCTGAAGCCTGGTCGGACTTGTACCGAAGATGACATCAATGAGTTTTGTCATGAACTACCACGGTATAAGCGTCCACGTGCTTTGATCTTTGCACCGGTGCCTAGAAACGCCACTGGAAAAATCGAGAAACCGAAGCTGCGCACCATGTATGGTGCCGAAAACGTCGTTGCGGTACAGAGCCTGTCGTAAGGTTAATAAGACGCAAAAACACAACGGTCGTCTGTGTAGAAAAAAACTGCACAGACGACCGTTATACTGTCCTTTGATATTGTGTTGCACCATACTACGCTGCACACTACGCTGATTAGGAGAAATAAATGATCTACGACAACATCCTTGATACCATCGGTAACACACCGCTCGTCCGCATCAATCGAATGAGCCCGAATCCAAAAGTCGAACTATTAGCAAAGGTCGAGGGATTCAACCCCACCGGCAGTATAAAGGACCGTATCGCACTGAAGATGATCGAGCAAGCCGAGTCCGAAGGCGTTCTCACGACGGATAAGATCATCATCGAAGCGACCTCAGGCAACACCGGTATTGGTTTGGCTATGATCGGAGCTGTCAAAGGTTACCATGTGCAGATCGTCATGAGTTCAGCGGTGTCGATCGAACGCCAGAAGATGATCAAAGCTTTCGGAAGCGAGATCATTTTGACTGCTGCCGAGCTAGGCACCGATGGCGCAATCATCAAGTGCAAAGAGCTGGTCACAGCTAACCCGGAGAGGTATTTCAATCCTAACCAGTTTTCCAACGAGTACAACAAGATCGCTCACTACGCGACTACTGCTGAAGAGATTTGGGAGCAAACCGCTGGTCGCGTCACACACTTCGTCTCTGCTTTGGGTACTTCCGGCACTTTGATGGGGGTCGGGATGAAACTGAAAGCACTCAACCCCGCTATAAAAATCATCGAGGCGCAACCGGTCGCCGGTCACTACATCCAGGGATTGAAAAGCCTGGCTGAAGCAATTGTGCCAGAGATCTATGACGCCGATGAGATTGACCAGAGTATTTTGATTGACACAGAAGCAGCCTATGTGATGGCCAGGCGGATCGTCAAAGAAGAAGGTATCTTTGTCGGTATGTCTTCAGGAGCCGCGATGCTGGCTGCTATCCGATTGGCAGAAGGTCTGGACAGTGGTGTCATAGTTGTCATATTGCCTGATCGTGGGGAGAAGTACCTGAGCACCGACCTGTTCTTAGTGTGACCAACCAGACATCTTGCTCTGCCCGTCTTGTTCTGAAAAAGCCTCTCCACAAGCCCCCACAAGCTCAGCCGATCTTCTCAGCCAAGCTTCGATAAGGCACGTAAACAGCCAATTCTCAAAAAAATGGCCCAAAAGTGGACTTGTGTAGTGGATAAACGCCTAAATACAATAGAATTCCATTATATTTAGGCGTTTACGCGGTAAAACCCACTACACAAGTCCACT
Source organism: Coriobacteriales bacterium (assembly GCA_031286245.1). Classification (GTDB taxonomy): domain Bacteria; phylum Actinomycetota; class Coriobacteriia; order Coriobacteriales; family UBA8131; genus WQXZ01. The sequence goes on along the minus strand of JAITUO010000156.1, from coordinate 495 downwards.
TTTGGGACAAAAAAAGCGTGTAGTGTGCAATGCACCTTAGAATGCTCCTTGAACTATGACAATCCGAATGCAGCTGCACTAGCACTTAGTCTGTCAGGCTCAGTTAGATATAACACTTCCAATGTCAATCAAGCCATAATAGGAGCGTCTTGTGTATATTCAGCTCCCTTGCCACAAAATCATCATAAAATAGTACGAAATGGCGCTTACGTACGATAAAATCGCTAAATTTCATCGAATATTAGGCTTTCTGGCTCATTGTGAGGCAAATTCCCGAAACAAATCGTACGTGAGCGCCATTTCGTACTAAAATTACCAATTTTTATGCCTCGACCTGATATCGGCAACCATCCGGCAATCAACCGGCAATCAACCAGCTTGATTGACATTGGAAGTGCCAGTTCTGACTGAGTCTGACAGACTAAGTGCAAATACAGTTGCACTTCGATTGTCATAACCACGAACCTGGTTTTTTAGCGCTAAAACGCCAGAGCC
>JAITUO010000115.1 GCA_031286245.1 Coriobacteriales bacterium | reverse complement strand
TCGATATATCGGGAGCTGCATCAAGCTTTGCTGTGAAGCTGCTTAAGCTGCTGCCATCTTGAAGTTGAAAATCGATGGTGACGTCGGATTTGTAGATCTGACCAAACTGTTTCTGGGTCAGGGTGCCCAACGCGTCATGCAAACCTAAGGCGGTAAAGATCAAGGCAGTGCAGCCGGCGACGCCAAAAACCGTCATGAAGAGCCGTTTCTTGTAACGCAAAAGGTTTCGAGCTGTGACTTTTTGCAGGAATGAGAGTCGCCGCCAGAGTGGTCTGATACGTTCGATGATGATGCGCCGGCCGGCTTTCGGTGCCAGTGGACGCATCGCTTGGGCGGGGGTCTCGCGGACAGAAGAGCGCACGACATAAAGTGCTGGCAGTACCGTGAACACAATTGCGACAGCAGCCGAAATGAGAGTGTACTCGAATGAGAAAGGATGTACGCTATGCGGGATGTTGAACAGTGTGCGGAAGGCATCAAAGATCATCGGCGGTAAGATGTTGTATCCCAATGCGATACCTGCTGCTGATCCAATACTGGATGCCACCAGGGCATATAGCAGGTATCGCAGGCTGATGACACTGTTTTTATAACCCAGGGCTTTAAAGGTAGCAATCGTCGTACGCTCGGCATCAACCAGGCGGGTCACCGCTGTCATGGAGACTAAGGCGGCAATCAGGAAAAAGAAGCCTGGCAGGATAAAAGCCAAAGCATCGAGCTGAGCGGCTTCGCTCTCAAAGGTCCTGAAACCGGCGTTGTCGCGGATGCCGAGAATGTACCATTGCGGGCGCTTGAGTTTGCCCAAAGCCTCCCAGCCATCGTCGATGTCTTGCTGGGCTTGAGTCAGGTCGACTAAAGCGTCGGCGCGCTTGTTAGTAAACTTCAACAGACCTTCTGCGTAGTCTGCCTCTGCTTTGTCTAACTCCGCGACACCTTCAGCATAATCCAGCTCCGCCTGATCGAGTTTGGCCAGACCAGTATCGTAGTCAGTTTCTGCTTGCTGGAGCTTAGCGCGACCGGCTTGGTAATCGACCTCTGCCTGCCTCAGTTCAGCGACACCATTTTCATACTCGATTTCGCCGTCCGCTAAACCAGCCAGGCCGGTAGCATACTTGGCCTCAGCATCCTCCAGTTCAACAATACCCTGATAGTAAAGATCCAGCCCTGCCTGCCAATCGGCCAGCCCGTCTTGATACTGCTGTTCCAGATTCGCCAGCTGGCTGGCTGCGATGTCATATAGCCACTGTGGCATACCCAGTTCCAAGGTGGCATCGAGCACTGTCCAGCCGATACTGATCAGCAAAGCACTTTGTTCCAACTGTAAACGGGCAGCCTCCAGCTGATCCCAGCCTTGTTCTGACAGTGCCCAAGCCTCATCCAGGCGGGGACGAGAGTCAGCGAACTCTGCCCAACCTTCATCAAGTTCCTGGCGGGCAGCAGCCATCTGATCCCACCCGTCATCGATTTTTTTCCGCGAATTTCGCAGCTCGACCCAACCGTTATCCAGCTCCTGGCGACCTGCTGTTGACTCTGCCCAGCCGTCATCGAGCTCCCGGCGGGCATCTTTCATCAACTGCCAGGCTTTGTCCAATTCCAGGCGGGCATCAACCAGCTCATACCAACCGGCAGTCAACTCAGCATGGCCATCATCGACCTCCGCCTGGGCATCGTTGAGAGTTTTGGTGGTCTCATCGACCAGCTCGGCATAGCGCTGGGGAGAACGCGCAGCCGCGGTATTCTCCAGATTATGAATTTCAGCTGAAACTGCCAATAGATATTCGGGAGAAAACCGCGAGTCATCCGGCTGGACATCAGCGATACGGATGTAGGCTTCGGTGTAGACCGAATAGGCGAAATCATCGGCACAGATCAGGAAGAAATAACTGTTGGAGCCATTGCCGATCTCGCTGGATCCACGGTCTTCAGCCAGGAAGAGTGGGCTGTCGGCTACTCCGACGATAGTGAAACTGCCGCGTTTGATGATGTCTTGGAGCTGGCTGTCGTTGCCGCTTTCAAAAGTGACGGTATCACCGATCGACTTGCGGCTATGCCTCAGATAAGTCGGTTCGACAACGATTTCACCAGAGTGCTCTGGTAAGCGGCCGTTAAACAGCCAGGGATTGTTCTGGGCGGCTTGGCTGCGTGGATCGACCGACAGCACGTGTGCACTGACGGCTCCATCGCCGATGTGGACCAATAAGTTGGTGTTATACCCTGCGTAAACATCCATAACTCCAGGTGTTGTGCGGATGGCAGCTAAATCGGCTTCATCGAATCCAAAGGTCGAGACGATGCGGATATCCATGGTATTGGTGGCGTTGAGGTACTCATTGGCATTAGCTCGCATGTAGTCGCCGGTCACCCGCAGACCAGAGAAGAAAGCGACACCGATCATTGTGATTAACAGGATGGAGATGAAACGCGGCAGTGTATTTAGCACCAGACGCAGGGCACTGCGCCCAAACGGGTGGTTGGATGATTTCCTGGGCGGCTCTGGGCGAGGCTCCGACATGTCGTCACCAGCCGATGCTTCATATGGCGGCTCTGGGCGAGGTTCTGACATGTCGTCACCAGCCGATGCTGTCGATCGAAGCCGGCTCGACGTTGGTCTCCACTGACTGCACCGAACCATTTGCCAGGCGGATCACACGGTCAGCCATTGGTATCAGAGCAGTGTTATGTGTGACGATAATCACCGTGATGCCTTGCTCCCGGCTGGCTTGTTGTAGCAGGCTTAAAACTCTGCGTCCGGTATTGAAGTCCAAAGCTCCAGTCGGTTCGTCGCAGAGCAGCATCAGTGGGTTTTTAGCCAACGCTCGGGCAATTGCCACCCGTTGTTGCTCACCGCCGGAGAGTTGTGAAGGGAAGTTATCCAGCCGGTCACCCAAACCGACCAACTCCAGCGTCTCGGCAGCATTGCGGTGGTCGCGGCAGATTTGTGCTGCCAACTCAACATTCTCCAAAGCCGTCAGATTAGGGATCAGATTGTAGAATTGAAAAACAAAACCAACATCATTGCGTCGATAATCAGTCAGGCGCCGTC
>JAITUO010000069.1 GCA_031286245.1 Coriobacteriales bacterium | reverse complement strand
ATTTTTGTCTCGCTGCTTAACCTGTCGATAAACAATGATGATTTCTGTACTGATATTACATTCCAATGCTAGCAAATCGTATATTGCCAAGGATCAATAACAATTTTTACTAGTAAAATGCGGAAAAATTCTCTAACTTTTTCTTGCATGTATCTAACAACTGCATTACAATTCTCGTAATTGTATCTAAAACGCTGCTGTTGTTTAACAGGGACAAACTAGTTAGGGAGTAAACATGGCTAATATAAGTATTAGGAAGCGGTTCTGGGCACTCCTGTTGAGTATAATTCTATGCTCTTCGGCTTTTCTATATGGAGTAGCTCCTTCTGCATATGCAGACAGCCCAGTATCAATCCACATGCATGGTGGAGCCGGGTTGGTATTTCAACTGGACTTCAGATATCCTGATGGCACAACCCAAACATTTGACGTACCTGGAAATACCACCGGAGGCGGTATTGTCACTGATTTAGCAATTGGTGATGAGTTATTGGAAGTTAGAGTCTATCTAGGTTCAGTATTGCCTGCCAACCTCATCGAAACAATAATACCCGCTGATATTGCCCACCGAAATGACAAAGATGCACATATGACCAACGACGGCTCGATGGGACCTGCCAGTAGTGGAGGCACCCGCGAAGTCAACAGTGGGCGGATCAATTTCTGGTATCGCGGTGGAGTGCCACTGAATAATGGTGATTATTACACCCAATTCTCCCCATACGGTCTCAAAACAGTCGAAGGTGCTACTTTGGCTGGTACTGCCGGCATCTTTTCATTTGAGGTTTACGAGATTGTTGATGGCGATCGGTTTGGTCCTGTCTGCACAGGGACAAATGACGAATTTGGGAATATCTTCTTTGAAGCGATCGAGTATGACGAAGAAGGAACTCATACTTATGTTATGAGTGAGGTACAAGACCCAATGTGGCATTGGACCTTGGATGACAGCGAGTTTACCTTTACTGTTGAAGTAGTCATAGTGAACCCTGATGATACTAATCTTGCGATTCTGGTCGCCTACCCCGACTACGATGATATTACTCCTACATTCTTCAACGAGTTTGACCCACTGGAACTGATCTTGGAAGCCGAAAAGCTTGCATATAATCCCGCCGGTGTCGAGTTGCCTGCTGGTACGCTGACGGATGGCCAGTTCGAGTTTGCTGTTTATCGGATTATCAATGACGATGGTGACCTGTCTGCTGCTCCAGTGGCGACCGGTACCAATGATGCTTCTGGTCTGATCACCTTCAGTCCAATAGAACTGATCTATGACGATACCCAGTTAGACTCCTTTTACTTCGCTGTCATGGAAACCAGCCTAAGCGGTGGTGGCTGGACAGTAGATGATGCGATCTTCAGGGTCGGATATGGCTGGGAGTCGACAGAAGACGGTTGTGAGCTTGTACTTATGGGTATTTTCCTGGATGATTTCCAATATGATTTCATAGCCTTCATAAATACCAGAGATAACCCACCACCACCTCCACCACCAAACGATAATACTCCTAAGACCGGCGACTTATCACAAGGTCTATACCTGTTCGCGGGCTTACTATTGGTTGTTGGAGTAGCTGCTACCGCTATTTCACGGAAGCAAACCATGAAAGCCTAGGCTTGATAGCAGCACTGCTGCACTTTGCTTGGATTTAAAGTGAGCCCCTCTGCGGGGCTCACTTTTTTCCTGTAACTCTACCTAACCGGAAAACACCTGACATCACTCATTATCCTATCGACGATATACTATGCGTACTTCTCCACACTGTAATTCCTAAAGTAGGTGGCATTTATATGAAGAAGCTAAGTAATGAAAAGCAGGGCAGCGATTCATGGGATTCTGATCAAAACGACCTCGATAACGATATTGAGCAGTTAACGCGAGCAAATCGCCTGCTCGGAAATGGCTGCTTTTCAGTAGTTTTGTTTTTCTTTATTGTCTTTGTGCCGGTCGCCTTGATGCTGACTCACCTGGAATAAACCGCCTGACTTCTACCTATTGACCTGGGCATTGGTAAGCAGAAGTCATACCACTATCAGAAATACCAGGTGATAACCAGGCTTACATTCTCAGCTTTTTCAAAATTAACTCTCAATGTCAACTTACCTGGTGAAAACATGCTCGTATCGATTCCACCGCTGAAAGGTCCGGTGATTGTATAAGTTTCCTCGGTTTTGCCTTGAGTCACTACCAGGAATACGCTTCCGACTGTATTTGTGTTCTCGATATGTATTGCCTTCAGATTATCGGAGCTCATTTCAACATTTCTAGAGGCATGACCGTCGACAGTCTTCGCCAGGATAGTCCAGCTATCTGCTTGTACATCGTGTGATTCTCCTGTAGTCGACCAGGAATATGACATTGCCTTGTCGGAACAACCAATCAGTGCTATTACTAGAACTATCGATACAATCAGCAAGCCACAAGTAATAATCCGCTTTCTCATTTTTTCCTCCCTCTTTTTTGGTCAGCATAGCTTAGGGGATATATTACTCTACTGTGCTTTTTTATGATATGAAGTACGTTTTTTCGCTAGTAGCTATTTCCCCGGCTTTAAACTCTTTCGGGGCCACGAATCACAAGCTAAGACAAATTTGGTTGAATTCAGACATTTGAGGTGACATTTAGACTGAATGTGTTCTATTTGATAACCGATGAGCGTATCATGGGTTTCGTGTCAGCTTTTAGAGATAGCTGCAGTGATACAGACAGCGCTCTTTATTTTCTCACCATCTGCTGATAGAGCCTGTCAGTCTAAACCTGTTTGGTAAACCTATCTGTATTAAGACACATCATAACCCTTCCAGAAAAGGTGATCAGTATGAAGGTTATCAGTAGTTTGGTTAATAAGAAGATCCGTGCGATTGTTGGTACTGAACGCTATCGCAGTGACAGACGCGAACGTAAGATGTATTCATTTGATATCGGTGTCATGCCAGCATTGATCAAACCTTTTGTTAACGCTGGCATAGCGGGAGGAGTTGCCCGCCCCGCAAATGAAGCTCAGATACAAGCCCTGGTTAAACTGGCGACCAAAGAACATCTGACGATAGTACCTCGCGCAGCAGCAACCAGTGGATATGGTGGAGTCTTGCCGCGTAATGGTGCTTTGGTCATCGACTTGAACAGCCTGGATCAGCTGCTATCTGTTGACACAGAGCAACTAATTGTGCGTTGTCAGGCAGGAGCTATTTGGGAGAAGATCGATAAGCAACTGGCTGATTACGGTTTGGAGCTAGCATTGCATCCTTCCAGTTACCCCTCCTCTACTGTGGGTGGCTGGCTGGCTCAAGGTGGCAGCGGTTTTGGCTCTTTTGAGTACGGCAGTTTCAAAGAAATCGTCATCTCAACTCGTGTTGTGCTACCGGACGGTTCAATCCGGGAGTTTACCGGTGAAGAGTTGCAAGATGTGATTGCCGATGCCGAAGGCATCACTGGAATCATCACCGAAGTTACTTTTCGAGCTCGGAAAAAAGAAGCTCAGGAAACTCGCTTGGTCTCTTTTTGTGATGCAGCGTCAATCGCCTCTGTCTTGATTGCTATTTCTGAAGCTCAGTTGCCAATTTGGTCGTTGACTTTTTTGAATCCGGCTGCAATAGA
>JAITUO010000051.1 GCA_031286245.1 Coriobacteriales bacterium | reverse complement strand
CTGCCACTGTTGAAGTTTGGCGGCTGTTTGGTTAGTGCCTGTCAACCAATTATGCCTGTGCAGGCTCAATTGGCCAAAGATCCCAAGCAGGTTTATGACATCAATGCCATCTTGGAATGGTTGCAGTCTCTGGCTGTTCAGCCGGAGCAGCCAGCCTTTGCCGCGAAGCCAAGTCAACCGACCTCACCAGGCTACCAGGTGCTCCTGATCGACGCCCAGGAGATCTGTACAAACTTAGGTTCTGGTAAAGTTTTGAATGTGGTACTGCTTGGAGCTGCTCTGGCAGCCGGCGTACTGGGAGTGCAAGAAGCCAGTCTGATTACTGCTCTAGAGGTTTTATTACCGGCAAAACTGCTGGATATGAACCTTCGGGCACTAGAGGCTGGGAAGGCGGTCAGCAACCAGACATGAAAGAGCAGCAGTGGCAAGATATTACTGCCCTGTTGGCAGAGATCAAGCTCAAGAGTCCGTTTTATGCCAGCAAATATTCATCAATCGACCTAACTGATATCCGGGATTTAAAAGACTTCCAGTCCTTGCCCCTGACAGACAAGGACGAACTGCGTGATGCTTATCCTTTGGGACTGGCTGCTATGCCGCCGACGGATATCGTTCGAATTCATTCTTCCAGTGGAACCACCGGTACACCGGTAATCATTCCCTATACAGCCCAAGACATTGCTGACTGGGCTGTAATGTTTAAACGTTGTTATGAGTTTGCTGGCTGTACAAGAGCAGACCGCATCCAGATCACGCCAGGTTATGGGTTGTGGACTGCTGGTATCGGTTTTCAGGCTGGAGCAGAACTCCTGGGCGCCATGGCGATACCGATGGGCCCGGGAAACACTGATAAACAGCTACAGATGATGATCGATCTAGGTTCCACAGTGCTCTGCTCCACATCTTCATATGCTTTGCTATTAGCAGAAGAAATCGCTGAGCGTGGATTGTTGGAGCATATTAAACTACGGCGAGCACTGATCGGCTCAGAGCGTTGGGGTTCGAAAATGCGGGCCCGGATCGCCGGCGAATTGGGAGTCAAGCTGTTTGACATCTATGGGCTGACTGAGATCTATGGCCCTGGTATTGGTATCAATTGTCAATACCAAGCAGCTATGCACTGTTGGGATGACTTCATCTACTGTGAAATCGTCAATCCAAACAGCGGTGAAGTTGTCACGGACGGTCAAAGTGGTGAGTTGGTGATCACTACGCCGCGCAAGCAGGGAGCTCCGTTGATCAGGTATCGCACCCATGATCTGACACGTATTGTTTCTGGTGATTGTCCTTGCGGTAGCACCCATACTCGCATTGAGGCTTTGCTTGGACGATCCGACGATATGGTGAAGGTAAAGGGAGTGAACATCTTCCCGGCTCACATCGAGGAGGCATTAGCTGTTACTGATGGAGCTTCCAGTGAATACCAGGTGATGATCGATCACTTGAACGGACGCGACATCATGACTGTCTTCTTCGAAACCGGAGCAGCCAAAGAACTACGTCCCGATATTGAGACAGCCCTACGTCGGACAATAAAAAACAAACTAAACTTCTCGGTTATTGCCAAAGCTGTCGAGATCGGCGACCTGCCACGCTCAGAAAAAAAGACCCGTCGGATCTTTGATAACCGCTACTAGGTGACAGCTTGAAATATCAATAATTGGCTTGGTATGATCTACTTGAAAAGATTACCAGCATTGGGAGGGATAAATGCCGTTTTCTACCTACTCCAGTATCGAGCAGCGAATACTCAGCTCCTACCTCGCTCAGATGCCATCATTTATGCCGGACGAGTCTGCCAGTGTCAGCGAGGCAGAGCAAGCAGAGTTCTACAACATGATGACAAGCTTGTACAGCATGACCGTCGACGATCCTACACTTCTGGTACCGACTCTGCATGAGGACGAGACACCGCCAGTCCGTTTTTATGGGAAAGCCTCCAGTTATCTCACACTGCAGACCAATATGCGCAAAGCCCAAAAAGCCATGGAGGACTTACTGCAAGCAATGTTTTTTCTCGGCCAAGGCAACCAGGTGAAGTTAAACAAAAAGCAACAGGTTATTCTCGCAGAACTGGGTGTGACTGACACTACTAAACTACCCAAGGGGTGGCTCTGGATGTCACGTCGCCCTTTAGCCCATCTATCGACTTTCTCCTATTGTTTTTTTAAAGACGGTTACCCTTATACCTCCGAAATCTACTCACGCTTGCTTGGTGTAGAAGGTTTTACCAAACTGGAACAATGGATGCTCGCTCAAGGATATCAACCATATGATGTCTATGATGTGACAGGCAGCGACTGTAAGATCATCCTGGTATATGCCAATCCAGCTTGGGGAGAAGACCGCCTGAATGGCAGCTTTGAGTACAAAGTTAAGCACAGTGGAGTTTCGATGCGCTACGATCCCAGAACCAGCGTGCCACAGGTACTGGGTCTGTGTATTCCCAAAGGCATGAAACCATACTTGGATGCATTTAGTTCAGCGAGCATGCCTGTCCAAAGCTTTATCATCGGGCATAATAAGGTCTGTGATAGTTGTCGATATTGTGTCCAGACTGACAAGAAGAATACAAGACCATTAGCTGCAATAACTGTCAGCTTCGACCAGGCAGAATATCAACTCTGTCCTTACTTCCCTGGGTTTCGTTATAACTGGACCAGTATCGACATCGAACTGGCCGATAGATTGATAGACATGCTTTCGTTTATTGATAGCTTTGTACCCAAGGTATGATGGAATTACTTGTATTAGCTCACCACTGATGTTTTTATCTGCCGTTTCCGAATGCGGACTTCTTGAGCGAATACATCGAAGTCTTTAGTGGCTATTTGATCGATGTTTTCGTGTTCACCAAATCGCATGCTCATACTTGTTTTCTGCTTGATTGCCTTTGGAAGTGCCAGATCCGACTTGCAGATAACCACAAATTCCTATATAAACAACTATTCTCCCGATGACTGCCTTATCAGATACACTCCATCAAGATAACCGGTTTCTGTTTTCATCGGATAACACACTTCTACATATCTTTGGCTATTCAATTGATTGTAAGGAGGCGTATCAGTAAACCAGTAGTCATTAAGGTATCCAAACGAACAATACATAATCGGATAGAACTCAATCCAGCCGGTCTCACCTGGAGCGATCTCGCCTGATACTGATGCAGTTGGATCAAAAGCATATGAAACACTATATGAATAACCTGTTGTTAGTTGGATTATTCTTTTATCATCTGCTGACAACGTTATATTTGCTGTAGCGCCCTGATTTATCGAACAGCTAAAAGATAAAGTAGCAATGTTCGGTGTTTCGTTTTTTACGTAGGTCGATACCCTCGTCAGCAATGTAATATTGTGGTATGTAGTATTGAATCCTAACTGGCTGTATGTGGTCAAAAGAGTACCTCTCGAATTGACACCAGCTTCTCTACCTGACCATTTTGGTACCGCTTCTGGCGAAGCTATTGTTGCCAGCATTTGATTGCTTTGCATTTCCATTTCTTCGATGATAACTGAAAACTCTTGTTTCGATATTTGTACTAGACCTCCATCACTAGCCCGATAAGCAGCGATAATCAACGAGCCATCTGAAAATGTAGCCAGGTAACCATCTGAATTAGATAGGGCAGGTATTTCTCGCAAGGTTGTCTCATCAACTGAACTGTTATATTGATTATCATCTGAGCATGCAATTAAAATCCCTGATGAGAGAGTCAGCAAACAGTACAACACTGCTGCTGCTATTCTTGTGTTTTTCACTATTTCTCCATTTGCTTGATGTTTGTAGGCCTTGATGTTTGTAGTATTCCTAGGTTTCATTATGCGATGGTATTCGTGTAACCTAAACATGTTACTTCTCCATATTCAATCCATTATTCAATAAGATTTTATTAATCTATTAATCGCACCCTTTATTACTGTCATTATATCTGTTTCGACATTGTTGAATTCCAATCAAGCCAATCAAGCGCCAATCAAGCCGCCATTCAAGTTAAACACTGCCCATAACACTGCCGTGCCATAGAATCGATAAAAAATAGTACAAAAAGGGGTTCACGTACGATTTATCATGTAGATTTCTATCGAATTTAGCCTTTATGGGGGATCTTTCACACTTATTCCGCCTCAAAATCGTACGTGAACGCGATTTTGTACTAAATTTTCACAATAATGTGGCACGCGTGTGATTCTGTAGCATAACAGGCGATTGGGCTTGGGCTTGATTGGAGGCGATTGGTGGCTAAGCACAAGAAGAGCTGGCATATTCTACGAATAAGACTGTTGAGCATCGAAACACGTCAATTGAGCACTTCCAGAAGTGCTCTTTTACAGGAATCGTATTTGAAGTTTATTTAGATTGGGATAGTTGTTTACATGTCCTCTAGATAGACCGGCTTGAGGTCCATTTCAATAGTCAGATCAGCGTCGCCGTTGATCAAGACCTCAGTAATTGACCGCTCGTAGCCTTCAGCCTGAACCATCATTGAAATCATGCCAGCGTTAGCAGGAATTTCCAGGCGTCCATCTACATCGCTTTCTGCACGATAGGGATGGCAGGTGGCTTTGGCTCCAACAATCGGGTAACCAGTGGTTTTATCCACAATAAGAAGATTGATTGTACAGTCTGGCTTTGCTGAAACCAATACCGTTGATTCCCACGACACCGGTAAATGGCCGAAAGCTTCAAGCTCTCCTTCAGATTGTGAGCCTTCAGCCTCAATGAAAAAGCTGTGTAATCCTGCAGTCAGCGGAGCAGGTATAGTGACTTCTGCCCAAAAAAGGCCGTCGCTGCCTGGCCAGAAATCATTACCGAGGAAGACTGTGTTCACCAGTGTTCCTGTACTGTCCTTGATCAGCAGTGGCAAGCCATTCAACGGACAGCCATTGCTGCACTTCGCACCTGCTTTGAAACATAGTTGCTCATCACCGACAAAGACCATCGGGACATCCCAAACCGCTAAACCGATAGTGTGTGGAGCATAATCGAAGTTCATTGTGAAACTAATCTCCGGATGGCTTTTGCCTGCGGGATCGATATTGCTGAAGGTTGCCGTCCAGCTATACCTGCCCGGTTCTACACCGGTATACAGGCAAAACTCTGCGGTTTCATTCTCCATCCCATTGAAAGTCTCCAGTGGTACAACCAGCTCTTCGCCTGTTTGCTCGGACCGGACGACCGCTTCCAGTCCAGTCAAGTCACAGGCTTGCAAGCATTGCACCTGGACAACACATGTCAACTCAGCCCGGTCGGTGAGCAATTGATGCCTACGCCTGAACAACAGGATTTCTGCTACATGCCTGTAGGGAATAAATGATTCGATTCCTGATGCTGAGGGTGTGGACTCTACTGGTTCACTTGGCGTATCTGTTGATGTAATAACCAACTCATCGTCTGACCCGTCGTCAATTACAGGTTGCCCGTTTGTATCCATTTGAACTCCTCGAAGTCTGCTAAGACAAAATCATGTGGGGAGAAAACCGTGCGACAAAAAACCCGGTTTTCTCCCCATTATAAATAAAGAACTAGGCGATGGCTGTCTCGTTGGCAGCATTACCGCCGCCGATATAGCCCTGTACCTGGTAATATCCACGCTTACCGCTACCACGGATGGCTCCACCAGTACCACCGGTGCATTCGCCGACCGCGTAAAGGTGCGGAATGACCTTTTCTTCCATGATATTCTGACTTGCACCAACCTCGCCGGGTATCCATTGATTGGATTGTTCGACGATTTGCATCTTCGCATTGACACGAATGCCTGTGCTTTGATCGTGAGTCATACGGCACCAACGTGCAGCATAGAAAGGCGGCTCGACGATCTTGAAGAGATTCTTGCTACCGAAGTCGGTGTCTTTGCCTGAATCGCACATTCCGTTGTACTTTGTAATGGTTTCTTGCAGAGCAGCACTCGGAACACCCATCTTGGAGGCAAGCTCGGCAATGGTGTCAGCCTTAGCAACCCAGCCGGGCTCCAAGCATGGCGTCACGTCTTTGTTGGGGCTGAGTATGGCAGCGTCGAATTTGTCCCATCCAACATCGATTGCACCGTTCTTATCCGCAACGAACCATTCCATACGGGGACGGCCCTCAATTAACAGGAAAGCGACCATCCAGTCAGTCCAGGCCAAGGTGTGACCAGCTTCCCATTCGTCCTCGTTGAGATAGCGCTTGCCGCTGTTGTTGACGAAGATCACTTGCTCCAGCTTGCTGTAGGGAATACCGGTTGGCGTCGAGGGGTGATCGAAGTGAGGTCGTTCACCGCGTACGTATTGCTTCGATCCTAACCTGCCACTGAACTCCATGATGAAGGACATGTCAATGCAACCGCCGCCGATTGCTTCGATGGCAAGGTGACCATCGCCGGTAGGCTTGACATCCGGCCAACCACTCCAGATTAAGGTCTCATCGAAAGCAGCATGATATGCCCTGATCATTTGGGGGTTACCCTTGAATCCACCAGTGGCCACAATCACAGCCTTGCGGGCTTTGATGTTCTTCTTTCCCGACTTGGTTTCTACCTCGATACCAACAACTGGACCGGTGCCCTTGCGATATATCTTGGTCATCCGGTGCTCCAGCAGGATCGGGATATTGCGTTTCTCAATCTGTTGATGATACCGGTAGGACATGTTGACGCCCTGTCCTTCATTCCAGATATCCTTAGGTGGTTTTGCCCGGTGGGTACGGGGCACGCGTGCTGGTTCCTGGGTCTGCATGGTTCCCCACTCGAAATCGCAGACATCTTCAGCCCATTTGGAGAAGGGCTCTGAGTTGTCGATCCATGCCTGCAAGACCTCAGGGATGCTGCGGTACAGACCGTGCACCATCGTATCTTCGTAAGCCCATTCAGGTTTGTCGTCGATACCCTGGGCTTTCTGCACATGGGTGACTGCCAATTGGGTAGCTCCACCGCCTAACACCGAACAGCCGCCGAAGAAATCACCTTTATCAATGATGATTACATCTGCGCCTCCATCGAAGGCCCGGATTGCCGCTGGTGCGCCACCGTCGCCAGTTCCGATGACAATGACATCGGTTTCCTGGTCCCACTTGGTTGGAACCGCATAAGGACTTCCTACTGGATCAAAGATATAGTCTTTGCCTTCTGTACCTGGGCTATCTGTGCAAGCCTGCAGTACAGCACCTGCGCCCACTGCGCTTACAGCGCCAACTGTCAAACCGGCTCCTTTTAAGAAGTCACGGCGAGACAAGTTGTTTTTCAGGGCTTTGTCTTTGCTCATTGTTTTCCTCCTTTTGTTTGTTGTTCTAGTGTTATTTCTGTGCTGGAAACTCTACTACGGTTGAAGCGCTCGGTTTTGCCTGTGGAGCACGGTCGTGGAGCACAATCGAGAAGCATGACGATAGGTTCGGTGAAAATAGGATCGGAGAATACGGTCATGGAACGCAATTGTGGAACACAGTCATGGAACACAAGCCGCTTCATTGTCGCCTTTCAATAGATAATTATACTCTTCTATGGTAAAGACCGAGTATGAGGAAGAATAGGAGGGATTTGTTCGATAAGAGGGCTCCAACAGCCAGTGTAGACAGAGTTGGAATCATGTTTGTCTGGCTTGCCAATCCCAAGGTTTTACCGGTTCACTTTAGGTGTGTCTTTACAGACGCTTGTGCTCTTAATACAATCTATATAGCTTTCTTTCAGTGTATATAGAGTATGTTTTCTAAACAATCCAAGGTAGGTGTGTGATGGGATTTATCGATGAGTATAAAAAAGGGCTTAGTGGAGACGGTGGAGAAGAATACGAAGTAAATGGCATCAAAGTAACATGCTTGCACTGCAAGTCGACTTTGTTCAGTGAACACGAAGCACAGCTCAATACTAGGGGACTGACATTTCTAGGCCTTGATTGGTTCAATAAGGCTGGTTTTGCTTTAGTTTGTGAGTCATGCGGTAAGATAGAGTGGTTCCTGGCAAAACCAACGAAGAGATAGCACGATGCCAAAAGGAAACATCCTACAATCTTTCGGAGTTTAATACTCCTGCTGATTTTTATTATCAGCTAATTAGCTGGGTTAAGCAAAATACCGTTTTCATAATACATGGTGCTTACGTATTCTTGAGTTTCCATATCAATTCTAGGGTCGAAAACTAATTCACCCGGAAGGACTACTTCAGTACAGATACCGTTTTCGTAATCATAATAACTCTGAATAGGGCAATTCTTTGCGTATACTGATGAATTTGCATATACTGCGGCGCATCGATTCTCGATCACTTGTTCTTGTTCTTGATTATCCTCAGCTTCCAGGACACTCGAATCGGCATACATTTGCATTGGTAATAAACTAGAAACAAACACAATCATAATTGATACAAAAAGAACTGCACACAACTCCAGCGAAGCCTTCTTTTTGTATTCTCTCATCTGGTACATAATAGCCTCCCAAACTCATTTCTTCTCTTTCCAAGATCTATGAAGCATTTTAACATGTGATTATAAATGTATACGACTCTTCTTTGCTAAATCACTCTTATTTCCGAAGCTGTCCAGAGTTATACCAACACTTATTGGAGCACAGTGGAGCATAGTCAAAACAACCTTCTTCCAGTTCAAATTGGGCTACACGAATGGTAGATTCTTTGGTTTTGGTGTTTTGTTTACCATCGTTGCTGTGCTATTTGGCATATTGTATGGTGTATCTCTGGTTGATGCAGGAAGGATGTTGTCCGACTTCTTTGGGTTTGCTTCAAACAACTTAGTAATAGTCAGTGCTGGTGTAGCTTTACTGACGGTTGTGTTTTTAACGCTCTCTTACATTCTCTCAGTCAGAACATATCAAAGACGTGATTTCTGAGTTATTAACTTACTCGACCCGAAGCCTAATAGCCCCAGGTCGAGTAAGCTTTACAAACAAATCTCTCAATGCAGCTTAGTCCTGATACCCATAGACCTTACGGCCATAGTCGTAGCTCTCGTCCCAGATGATCCGCTTGACTTCTTCAATCGTCTCGTCTCCAACATAGCTGATCGGCCAGGCAAACATGCCCCAGGCCCCACCGTCACTATATTTGTCGAAGGTGTTACGGACATCTTGCTTCAACAGCTCACGATCGAAGTTCGGATAACCTGGTGGGACATGCCTACCATAGTCGTAGCCACCGATGAATGAAACCTGCCCTTTGTACTTGATCTTCAGAGCATTGATGTCGTTGGTTTCCTGTGTCGGTTCAATATACTTGACTCCGAAATCCAACATATCATCAATGAAAGGTTCCATCATGCCGCAGATATGGAAAATGATCGGCAGTCCACGTTCAATTGCCGGTCTTGCCAGGCGTGTGTAGATCGGTTTGAAGTATTCCTTGTACATCTCCACAGAAAAGAAAGGAGAGATCTCAGTGCAGGTGTCATCACCCAGGTTCCAGATATCTGGCTTGTAGTAGTCACAGATGCTATCCAGGAAAGGCTCGAAAGTCGACACCATGTAGTCCAAGAGTTCCTTAACGGCTTCAGGTTCCTCATGCATGGCTACGAGCCCTTCGGTATGCCCCATAAAAGCCATCAAGGTCTGGAAGGGCTGGAAGAAGATACCCGACGACATTGCACTATGCGAACGGTCGAGCTTGGCATTCTCCATATCAGCCTTTGCCATAGCTTCCCAGTCGCCGATATCAACAGGCTGCGGACGCTTGATCACGTCAGGCCATTTAGTAATGTCATCCAGGATAAAATTTCCCGGCTCCGGCATTGGCGCGAAAGCGGTCTCGTTGTTCATTACGTTTCGTACGCCCCACATATCTGTGAAGCCATCGGGACTCATGTCTCCAAAAGGATTGCCAAAAATCGCCGGGCTGACCATCTTGACCGGCACTTCCTTTGTTGCTTCGGTACCCATCATCGTGTAGAAGGGAACATACTCCGGGTGTCCTCCGCCTGCTAACTTCAGAAAATTGTCCTTTGGTGAAATCTTCGCCATTTGAAGCTACCTCCTAACTTCATTTTCGAATATGTGGATAAGATCGTGGTTTATCAGCTTGATAAACATGCTCTACATCGCTCCTCAAATGTTAACACAGCAGCTTGAATGCTATTAGATTATGCTTGTAGTCCACAAACTCTAGTTTGTTTCTATATCGTTATCCTTATTACTGTTTTACAAGGATTTACCTTTGTGTTTTACAGGATTTCCGTTTGCTATTTTCCATGGTTTTCACTTTGTGTTTACAGGATTTTCATTTTGTGCTTTACAGCAATGCTGTTTGGTGGCATCAGATGTAGACTGAACGCTGCTAACAATCTACCACGATTAAAATACTAGTCGCCACAAAAACAATGCTTTAGGCACCGAGTAAATCGATCGGAATAACAAATATCCCATCATCCCGCCGATGACTGACTGCACCGACACCGACGATCACCCCCAGGCAGAGAGGTGGACGATTGCCGACCCCTACGATCTTCTCCCTAAGCCTGACTAGCTTACGAGCTGCTTCATCTACCTGGGCATCACCTAGTCTAATCTCAAAAGCCGCCCACCCTCCTCCGGGTGATTCGATCACTGCGTCCACATCCAATCCAGTACTGTCCAGGTAATGATTCACAACACTATCGTTTGCTTGTGC
The DNA here is from genome assembly GCA_031286245.1 of Coriobacteriales bacterium. GTDB lineage: Bacteria > Actinomycetota > Coriobacteriia > Coriobacteriales > UBA8131 > WQXZ01. The sequence continues at coordinate 2,094 of JAITUO010000051.1, read as the reverse complement.
GTATACAAGCAGATCACGTAAACAAAGCACCTCGAAAAGTAACCCGAGTGTTTTTAGGTCACGCATCAGCATTTCATTGTCTGCATTCATTGCTGCAGCTGCTAATGAAGGATCGACCAGTTGGCGTTTCGGCGTAACTCTGAGTCTAATCTTTGCTCTCATTTCTGGTGACCAGGCTGGAATTTCGTCCAGAACGTATAGTCGTTTCAAAGAGTTGAGATAACTGACGATTGTTCGTTGTGCCAGCACTTCATCTTGTTCAGCACTGATCGCTGTACCATCAGCAAGAGTTTTGTTGGTAACCAAACTTGCAGTGTTACGTGCCAGTGATCGTAATAATGCCCTGATTTTTGCTTGGTTTCTAGACACAACGTCAACTGTTGACATATCTGACCGCACCAAAGATTCAATATAGCTTCTAGGGATGAGCATAGCTTCACTATTGGGAACAATCAGATTGTTTGGCCAACCACCACGGATGATTAGCTGGGTTAATGACTGCAGGGAGAGCAGTGAAGACAAGGCAGGAATGCCATCACCTGCCAGTAATGCAGCTAGTTCATTGCCATTATTACAGCGTGACCAATGCTAGAATTGCAGCCTTTTCAATGCACATATTGCAACCTGACTGCTACAGTTTTTCCCACTTGACGTTTCACTGAGAATAACACACCCTTTGATGTGGAGAAACCCGTGGTCGAACCGAGTAGGGATTGAGTAGGGATTGAGTTGACTGTTGATTTGAGGTTCATTTAATTGATTTCCATGATTCTGTATAGCCTATAAAGTAGCAATCCTGGGAATTTTGGAGTTTCTGGCCAAAAAGGGCTCTCATGTATGGCTGTTTGACCTGAAAAACCAGATCCGGTTTTCTCCACATTTTAAAACCGCAGGTAGATGAGTTGTGACGTAATTCTATTGGCGTGAAATCGATAGAGAACTATACATGAGAGCCCTTTTTGGCCAGAAACTCCAAAATTCCCAGGATTTGTCATTTCAACATGTAGGAAATGGAGCTATCGGAGGGATATTTCAAAGCCTCGAGCAACAAGGCGATTGTTTGTTGCCCGAGGCTTGTTAAAATGTATTACCAGTAGTACTACTGCACAGGAGTAACGCTTGTACTACTCATAACCTATGCTGCACTGAAAGCCAGTTCAGCCTCTTGTGCCTCGATTCTTTTGTCGATCTTCTTAAACTCCATACGCATCATCAATACGCAGGTGAGAACTGCCAGTAAATCTGATGTCGGATAGGCGATGTAGATGCCATCGAGCCCAATGAACTGCGCAGAAATCATTGGTAGGACGATCGGTAATAAATAGACCAGTGGCAACATGAAAAGTATCTGACGAGTCATTGATAGAACCAGGGATTTTAGTGGTTGGCCAGTCGATTGGAAGAAGTTAGCAGATAGCATCTGTAGACCCATAATGGGAATCAGGAAAAGCTGGATACGCAAAACATGTGATGTGAAGGCCAAAAGGTCATCTTGCACACCGAAGGCCATGGCGATTTGTGTTGGAAACAACTGGATCAAAGTCCAGAAGAAAAGCCCAAAAGACAGCATCCATTGCAGAGCAACCCAGAAGGTCTTTTTTACTCGCTGATAATTCTTGGCTCCATAGTTGTATCCGAAGATCGGCTGAGCAGCCACAGCACAGCCCATAATTGGGAAGAAAGTGAACATCGAAGCTCGACCGACAACCCCCATGGCAGCAAATGCATAGTCGGCACCAAGCGGAGAGAGAGCACCATATCGTGAGATTTGGTTATTCACAAACAAAGACAGCAGAGCAGCACCGATCTGCAAGAAGAATGAAGCTGACCCCAGCGTCATGATTCGAGTAGCTATTTTCACATCAATCGGCAAATTCTGGAGATGCAGTTTGAATGGTGCTTTTTTACTCAGGCAGAAATAATACATTACAAGCATAAAACTGGTGCCCTGACCACAGATCGTCGCCCAAGCTGAGCCAGCAACACCCCAACGTAGCTGTAAAACGAATAGCCAGTTAAAAATGATCGAGACAACGACTCCGGAAATCATGGTATAGAGCGCCCGGTTTGGATCACCAGCAGTACGGATGAAGT
>JAITUO010000049.1 GCA_031286245.1 Coriobacteriales bacterium | reverse complement strand
CAGCCGCAGCGGCACTGTGCTCGATATCACTCCGACAACCACTGAACGGCTGCACCAGCTCCGCTTCAGTGCAGGTCAGCAAGCTGCTGTTGCCTTGATGCAGTAAGACACGGGTATGGCTGAACAGCTCCAAATGTGCCCCGCGTCGGGAACCTGGTTTACGCCCGCCCTTGACAACGACTCTGACCTGTTGGCCGGAAGTCGAAAAACCGGTAATAATCAGGTCCATCTCGGCTAACTTGGTCTTTTTCAAGACGATTATTTCGTCAGATACCCTAGGCATATTATTACGTCAGTCACCCTGAGTATTCGTACTCATCTGTCACTACTAACATATCATAAACTGCGATCATTGGTGTCAACCGTATCCAAAACGCCGGATCTGGTTGGCATCACGCCGCCAGCCTTTACGTAGTTTGACTCGCAGATCCAAAAAGACCTTGTTGCCTAACAGGCGCTCCAGGTCAATGCGGGCCAGAGAGCCGATTGTTTTAATCTGTTCACCACCCTTACCGATCAGGATACCTTTCTGGGATTCCCGCTCAACATAGACCACCGCCTCGATCGATGTCAGGTCACGCTTCTTGTCATAGTTGATCTCGGTGACCTGCACGCCGACAGCATGTGGTACCTCATCACTGGTGAGGTGCAATACCTTCTCACGAATGAACTCAGCGATCAGCACTTCGAGGTCCTGGTCGGTCGTTGTTCCTGCAGGAAACCAGCGGGGCCCGATCGGCAACAGACTGACTGCAGTATCAATGAAAGCCTGGACTCCTTCGCCAGTCAAAGCACTCAGACCTAAGACTTCCTGGAATGTGAAGGCCTGTGCAGCAGCGGCGGCTTGTCTCTCGATGGTTGCAGTGTCCTTGAGATCGGTCTTAGTCAATACCAATATCTTCGGTGTCTTGACTTTCTCCAGCTCAGCCAGGACCCAGGCGTCTCCACTACCGAAAGGTTGGCTACAGTCCAATAGAAAAGCTACCGCATCGACTGCTTCCAAGGCTTTTAGAGCAGATTTGTTCAGCTCGTCACCTAAGGCGTCAAGCGGTTTATGAATGCCTGGAGTATCGATCAGGATCAACTGGAAGCCGGGATTATCTAAAATCGCCCGAAATCGGTGTCGGGTTGTCTGAGGTACATCAGCAGTGATCGCGACTTTCTGGCCAACAATGGCATTAACCAGCGTAGACTTGCCGGCATTTGGCCGTCCGACCAAGGTGACAAACCCGCTATGGAAGCCAGGCTCAAGGTGATCCATAACCACTGCCTATTCTTGACTTAAATGACATTAGCCATACATGGCTGCGAGTAGATTGCCAGATTCATTACTACAGGCCGGCGACAAACTGCACCACAGCATCGACGTAGACAAACAAGCCAGCTGCCACAGCAGCCAAAGCTGCGATAAGTACGATGCCCGCCCCAATATCCTTTGCCAGCTTCGCCTTGGGATGGATATCCGGAGAGGCTAGATCGACGATTTGTTCAATGGCGGTATTCAGCATCTCTGCGACGAGCACCAAAGCGATACAGATGATGATTATTGCCCACTCAGCAATACCTAAAGAGAAAATGACACCAGCAATGATAGCCACGGCTGCCACTACCAGATGGATTTGCATGTTACGTTGAGTCTTAACTGTAGCCAGTATCCCCTCGATTGCCCATCTGAAGGCCTGGATAAGACTGGAAGGCTGCTTTTCAGTAGCCATATCCGTCCTATCCGCAGTGGCCTGGTCTTCTCCCGACAATCTATGGCGGCCGGATAATGGGGATCCGTCATCTGTAGATGCCTGATCAGTAACAGCCTGCGGTGCGATAGCAGTCAGGGCTGCTGTCAAAGAATCAGCTGCCATACTCCAGGCTGTCAATAGGTGATCCGAGACTGCATCCATGTTATCGGCGTCTGACTGACTCTCATGGTCATGACCTAACAGGTGCAAGATGCCATGGATCACCAAGACTTCCAGCTTCTCCAAAAAGCTCATGTCTTCGCCATACGAAACCTTGTCAGCAATTTCAGGGCAGATTACGATGTCCCCTAAAACCAGAGGTTGATCGGGCTGCAAAGCCAGCTCCTGTTCGTCCCAACCGGAGCCGAAGGATAATACATCTGTCGCCTTGTCGATGTTGCGGAAGTCCCGGTTCAGCACCCGCATCAGGGCGGTACCAACAAAGGATAATGAGAGTTCAGCCGGCTGGTCGATCTTCAGCTCGCCCATCGCCCACAAAGCCAACTGACCAAGGCGTAGGTAAGGCACTTCGAAAGCATCAGGTGACAGGGTGATCTGGGCTTCGTAGTAAGCATTCGGCAACGCCACATCGGCAGGGGTTAAGATTACTTGTCGTTCTTCCATAGTTCCTCGGCCTCCTCCGCATTGTCATAAGCCGCTACGATGCGTTGCACCAGCGAGTTACGCACAATGTCCTTTCCGGTTAATTCGATAAATGCCACGTCACTGATCCCTTCCAGGATCCGTCGCACACTTAAAAGCCCACTCGCCCGTTTGGGCAGGTCCAGCTGAGTGACATCGCCAGTAATCACCATCTTGGAGCCAAAGCCCAAGCGGGTCA
>JAITUO010000046.1 GCA_031286245.1 Coriobacteriales bacterium | reverse complement strand
ATTTATATGATGGCTTTCTCCGGTGCTCGTGGCGATATCAAACAGATCCGTCAACTGGCTGGCATGCGCGGGTTGATGAGTAACCCGAAGGGTGAGATTATCGATCGCCCGATCAAGGCAAACTTCCGTGAAGGTCTCTCGGTTCTTGAATACTTCATATCAACCCATGGTGCCCGCAAGGGCCTGGCTGATACGGCTCTGAGGACTGCTGACTCCGGTTATCTGACCCGCCGCTTGGTTGATGTTGCCCAAGATGTGATTGTGCGTGAACACGATTGCCTGACTGACGATGGTATGCTCTACAGCCTGATGAGCGGAAAAGACGACCTTGATCACAATCTGATCGGCCGTTGTGTTTTGGAACCAGCAGTTCATCCAGAAACCGGTGAGATTCTGATAGACAGTGGTGAATTCATCGGTTCGATGGAAGATTTAGAAATGCTGCGTGATGCTGGGTTGGATTCTGTGCATATCCGCACGATCATGACATGCCATGCCCATCGCGGTGTCTGTCAGAAGTGTTATGGCTGGGATCTGGCTACCTCCCGCCCGGTGAACATCGGTACTGCAGTTGGTATCATCGCCGCCCAATCGATCGGTGAACCAGGTACACAGCTGACAATGCGGACCTTCCACACCGGCGGAGTCGCTGGCGAAGACATCACACACGGCTTACCACGTGTCACAGAGCTGTTCGAGGCCCGCCGACCAAAAGGACAAGCTATTTTGTCTGAGATTGCAGGCAGACTAAAGATCACTGAGGAAAAGACCACCAAGACTTTCACGATAGCCGATCGTGAAGGTAACATCCGCGAATACCCGGTTTCCAATCGTGCCACGTTACTGAAAGGTGTCGAAGATGGCGTTGAGGTCCAGGTTGGCCAGCAACTGACCAAAGGTTCAGTCAACCCACACGACCTGTTGAGGTTAACAGACGTCTCGACCACCCTGCGCTATATCACCAGCCAGGTTCAGGATGTCTATATCTCACAAGGTGTCGATATCAACGACAAGCATATCGAGGTTATCGCTCGTCAGATGCTGCGCAAAGTTGCCATCACCGATGCTGGTGACAGTGACTACCTACCTGGCAAACAAGTCGATTTCTATGACTTTCAACGCGAGGCTGCTCGCATTTCCAACGATGGCGGCACTCCACCGACGGCTACCCCACTACTACTCGGCATCACTAAAGCCTCACTTGCCACCGAGAGCTACCTCTCTGCAGCTTCGTTCCAAGAGACCACTAAGGTCTTAACCGATGCTGCCATTGAGGGTAAATCCGACGAGCTTATGGGTTTGAAAGAGAATGTCATCATCGGCAAGCCAATCCCTGCCGGTACCGGTTTGAAGCCTTACCGTGACATTGAGCTGACGTATAAAGGGGAGAAGGTCTCATCCACACGAAAGACCAGAATGGAGCGCCTGCCGGAATTTGCGCCAGCCGAGTTGAGGGAATGGGAGGATCTGTTACCAGCGACTCCAGAATATGTCCTGGATGGCGCAGAGTACTTGAACCTGCCAAACGGTGCTGTGCGTTACCTGAAGAGCCTGGCGGCTGATAACCAGACACCGGCAATTCCGTTAGAGATGCTCAGGCTTTATATCTTCGATGATCTGGGGGTCTCACAGCGTTGGGCTAACAAGTTCAACGATGCCGGAATCGAGACCGTCGGTGACCTGATTGGTAAGACTGAGGAAGAATTGTTACGTATCGAAGGTATCGGTGCGAAGGCCATTACCGAGCTGCGAGCCGGTTTGGAAGCCCGTGACCTGCTTTACCTGATCAATGATCGGGATGAAGATGAGGACGCTGATGTCTCGGAATATGTGAACACGATCTTCTCGCCAAACGAGGATATCTATGCCACTGACGACCTGCTGCCTTCCTATGGTATCGACGATGAGGAAGATGATGACTATCCAACATCACCCACCAGTGACAAGCCCGGTACCGATGAGTACAACGAGCTGTTTGGCCTGATGGGGATCTCTTATGTCGGCGACAATGATATTGAAAGCGATGAAGAGGTTGAACAACCGGTCGCTCCAATGAATGACTGGGACGCATAACGCGATCGCACTGCTGTTTATTGATTAATCAGAATGGGAGCCTCTGGAGTAGAGGCTCCCATCTATTTTTAATGTCAATCAAGCTACTTAAGCCTACTTAAGCCTATCCATATCTCAAAAAGTGAACCGTGCCTCAAAATCCTGAGATTTTAGTACGAAATCGCGTTCACGTACGATTTTGCTCGAGAATTTGGGCCATAATGGGCCGAAAAGCTTAGTATTCGATGGATTTTAGCGATCAAATCGTACGTGAACGCGATTTCGTACTATATTTTCGCATTATTATGGCACGCGCGTGATTTTGGGACATAGCAGGTGGTTATGACAATAGAAGGCTTGATCTGACTGAGTCTGACAGACTAAGTGCTAGTGCAGCTGCACTTGGATTGTCATAGTTCAAGGAGCATTCTGATTTGCATTGCACGCTACACGCTTCTTTTGTACCAAAAGTGGACTTGTGTAGTGGGTTTTATCGCGTAAACGCCTAAATACAATGGAATTCAATTGTATTTAGGCGTTTATCCACTACACAAGTCCACTTTTGGGCCATTTTTTGAGAATTGGCTGTTTACGTGCCTTAGCGAAGCTTGGCTGAGAAGATCGGGTGGATCGGGTGTAGCGAGCAACGGATGATGGCGATGAAGTTGTCGCTGTGGCTGTAAATAGTGACCAGTGGCAGTGTCACTCATTTTTAGTTATTTCAAAAGCCACGCTTTCAGTAGTAGGCAATCAGTGAGGAATTCAGCCTGGTTTTCTCCCTTCTCTATTCTTTAACCAGTCTTACATGTGATTTTTCTCAAAACAGCCAGACAATGATATAAGAACCAAAGAAGTAAGCTAAAGCGATACCTATACAGAGCATCGGCCCAAAAGGAAACTTGTCATCCAGCTTTGCCTTTTTAACAAATACCAGATAGATCGCATAAACTCCTGCGATAAGGATACCGAGGGCAGCAGCCAGCACAATCGACTGCCAGCCGAGTAGAAAACCGGCAGCCCCCATCAGTTTGATGTCGCCGCCGCCCAGCGAACCGCGACGCATGATTGACATTAACAGCATCGGCCCGCTGACAGCAACCAGACCGATCAACCGGTCATGGAAACCGATCTCCGGTACGATGATCAAGGCAACAGCTCCCAAGACCAATAGCGCCAGGTTTAAGGCATCCGGTATCTCTGAAGTTTTGGCATCACGATATGCGATCAGGCTCAATACTGCTACTAGCATCAAATCTAATGCAATCCGCAACGCCGGATCCAACCAGGGCATAAAGCTTAGACCCCGTCTTGATGGTCGCTGGTGTCTTGTATTAGTTGCCTGGTTTTATCCCCATGGTATTGATTGCTTCTGACCTGAGCCAGAGCCTGTCGCCAGGCGTCCATC
>JAITUO010000044.1 GCA_031286245.1 Coriobacteriales bacterium | reverse complement strand
TGTAGTACAGCATCGGGGTTTTTTATCACCACCGTACCCAGATAGAGAGTTTCGCCTTTACTACCGATATTTGGTTCAACGAACAGTGTCACTTCTCTACGCTCGTTGGCAGCGTATTTTGAGTTATGTATATAGGCGTCTTGCTCTGCCTGCTCGGTGTGATAAACCTGGATGATCCCATCGATAAACACCAAAACCCCAATCTCGCATGCTTCTACATAGCCACCTAGCACCATGGTTAGCTCAATCGGATTACCGTCATAGACGAGGTATTGGTCTATATAATAGTTGGATGGTTCCCAGCCTTCTTGTGTCCGAAACATGTCCCATGGTGCCACCACGCAACCAGAAAGGCTTGAACTGGTTGTCAGAGCTATCACAATGCACAAGAGCCCTGATAAGAATGAACTAGTTATGCTTTTCATTATCATGCTCCTCTTTGTCCTTAGAGAATTATTCTAGCACAATTCATATAGTTCTATACGTGTTATATATAGATTACTGGTTTTAGTTGTTTAAGCGATTGCAGATCAGCGTGGTACTCTACATCGAGCAATGAGTTGTCGATAAGCGCATATGCTTTTATCCTGCTTTTACCGTCAATCGTCTGATTGTTATAAGTGAACCATTCAAAGAAACTATTAGCGTTCTTGCCTGGAAACTCATAGGCCAAAATGATTGCTCAATCGTAGGACTGGTGATCGATGTACACGTATTACATGTTTTTTGTCCCAAAAGTGGACTTGTGTAGTGGATATTTGGCAGAAATAGGCTGAATTCTACAGAATTTGGGCGTCTCAGCGGTAAAACCCACTACACAAGTCCACTTTTAGGCCATTTTTCGGGTTGAATGCACAGGGAGTGCAGTGCAGGCAATGTAAGGTAGCAAGGGTTACACCACTTTGGGCATGGTTTCGGCAATACGCAGCACTCCACCAGAAGCTATGTGTTGAAACCCCTTACAATTTGTGGGAGGTTCACGCCAAGCTTTGTACTGGCGATTTATGCTTGTGCGAATCTTTCATCAACAGACAGACACGGTCTTATCCACATGAAAGCTTGTAGATTGCTGTGTAGTTACTATTCATTTATGGATAAGAGCTCTTGGTTGTCAGTTATACATTGCCTTGGAACACCGCTCAGCTTCATCGAGTATCCAACCCATATGCTCGTCGCCCAGGTCGTGCGGCAGAGCCATGAACGCTGTGCTGAAGATGTAGCCACCGCCTGGAGCGTAGCGCTCGAAACTCTGTCGGATGGAAGCTCGGACATCTTCTTCTTTAGCGCCTCTGACATTGATCTTGCCGGAGGAATCGAATCCACCGCTGATCACGAACTGGCGGCCGTACTTAGCCTTGATGGCTTCCAGGTCGTTGAAGATTTGAGCGGGATTCCAGGCGCGCACGCCCATTTCGTACCAGCTGTCGACGAAGGATTCAGCCTTACCACAGCAATGCACCTCGGCGATGCAACCGGTATCCAGGATGCGTTTGATGATGCGCTGCTGATAAGGTTTGATCATCTCGTTGTAAGTCGCGGGAGACATGAAAGGGCCGTGGGCGCTGGCCAGGTCATCGCTTGAACAGATGATGTCCGGTTGGTAGATTTCCGCCATTTTGTTGATCATTTTGATCTCCATGTCGGTCTGGTATGTCAGCAGCTCATGCCAAAATGCCTTCTCGTCCTCATCGAGCATGGCTATGCTGGCACCCTCGTGGCCCAAGATATCCACCATGCAGTTGAAAGGAGCGCCTGTGAAAGCCACTCCCCCGACAAAGGCTTGGACTGCCATGGAGTTTCTGTCGATGCTTTTTGCCATCTCGATGTCTGCACTCCAGTCCAGAGAATCGATGTCTGGGAAGGGGTAGTTTAGATAGTCGCGCCAGCGAGTGATGTCTTTTACTTGGGGATCACCTGGGATTGGCATTGGAGCGATGTTCGGATCCGGTGTAATAATGTGGGGTGTGCCCAGGAGGTTGTAGATGATCGTGCCCGGTACTGGGGGTGACTGATCGGGTGATCCCCCACCGGTGATGGCCAGTGGTGTGCAGAGGGCATAGGCTTTTTCTGCCAGCGGTACCCAATCTGGCATCTCACCGGCATAGACTTTTAAGACGTTTTCTTTTTCTGTGTTCATTGTATTCCTCCTCCTTTTCCGCTTTTTCCTCTTTGATACAAAGTGTTTTCCATATAGACAATATAGTAGGTCATGACGTGAGTGGGTATCAGAAAACCACAGGTTATAATTGAGAAGTTGTTATTTCTGTGTAGATAGAGGGAGGGAAAGTGACGACGGAACTAACCAGCGAGATGGTGAGAGAATATTGCAGAGATGCGGGAGCAGATGTCGTTGGTATAGCGGCTTCCAATGGCTTCGACTTGGCACCAGAGGGGTTTAAGCCTACAGATGTACTCCCTGAATGCCTATCTGTTGTTGTTTTGGGTGCTACATTCTCGCCGGAAGTCTTTGAAAGTGTAGCCGAATACACTGCTTGTCGAAATTCCATGCTAACCAAAATGACTGAAATGGCTAAAGTTGTGTCGAAACGCATCAAGGCCAATGGATACAAAGTGAAAGCAATCAGTGCATCCGGCGGCAAGTCAATAGATCGCGATGGTAACAAAGAGCTATTTGGCCACATTTCTCTGAAACATGCTGCAGAGAACGCTGGGCTTGGTGTAATAGGGAAAAACTACTTGCTCACGAATCCACGATATGGCAACCTGCTCTGGCTCAGTGCGGATCTTACCGATGCAGAGTTGGACTATGATGAAAAAATCCAATCCGGCATGTGTGATGATTGCAATATTTGCGTTGAAGCCTGTCCTGCAGGATCACTGGGTAATCCTGCTGCATTCGGTAAAAAGGGATGTGCAAAGTATTTTAGGATTGAAGATCGAAAGCTGAAAATCAAGTGCTATTTGTGCCGAACGATATGTCCCCATGGGTTTGGTGCTTTAGCGAATACTATTCAATAGCAAACTAGAAACTGGAGACAGAGACTTACTTGTAGAGCTATCTGTAGACTCGAGTTGCCTAAGACGCTTCGCAATGGGTTTCTCCACATTTTTTAACAATGCTGGTTTGTGTTTGGTTGACATTAGTTGCACATCTTTGTACTATTGACGTCTATCAGATTATCGATTTTTAGACGATACTGTTGTCTTGAAACTATTTGTTCCACTCTTGATAGGAGCTTTCAATGCGTTTTGAAGAAGCGTTTTTAATTTTACTCGAACAAGATCGTCAAGGACGATATGTTTACGCAAAGCGTGATTTGGTAAAACTGTTCGACGAGGCATCAGAGAACACTTTTAACCAATGCTTGAGACGTCTTGTTACCAGGGGAGTGCTTATTCATGCAGCCAGAGATGTTTATGTTTTTGCGCAGAGTGCTAATATCGGTGGAACGACAATCGAACAAATCGCTGCAACATTAAGGCGTGGCGAGTATACATATGAGAGTCTTGAATCAGCATTATCGCAATGGGGTAGCATCTCCCAGATACCAATTGACAGGATCACTTTTATGACTACTGGACGCAGAGGGGAGTTTGTTACTCCATACGGAATCATCGAATTCACACATACAAATAGACAACCAGTAGAGATCATCGCAAACACTGTCTCCAGGCCGGGGCATTGTTTACCCATTGCTACTGAGGTTTTTGCCTTACAGAACATAAAAGATGTCGGACGCAATCTGTCGATAATCGTTAGAAATGGGTAGTGCGTCTTTTTTTCGGAGTAAGATAGATAGGAAGGTAATCAAAAAGGGGTGGATATGAGCACAAAAAATGAGTTTCTTACACTGGCGTTAGAGCTGTCACGCAATTCTAACCGTGAAAGGATGCTACCGGTAATCCAAAAGGAGCTTTTGCATTATGAGATCCTATTGGCTTTGGATGAAGCTCGTATACTTGAGCTATTGAGCTTCCAGGGCGGGACATGTTTGAGGCTTTGCTATTCCTCAGAAAGGTATAGTGAGGATCTCGACTTTGCTGGTGGCACTACGTTAGACCATATTAATTTTACATTATTCTCAGAAACCATTAGACAGGCTTTATTAAGACGGTATGCTGTCGATGTCTCCGTTGAGGAGCCAGTTGCGAGCACATCAACTCATGTCACCTCATGCGATTCAATAACAGATCATATCTCTCAAATTCCCACTATTAATGATTCTGAAGGTGCTGTTAGAGTTCGGACTTGGACTGTGTTGGTGACTGTCGCAGCCAATAGACCAGATCTGCCGAAGCAACGTATCAATATCCAAGTTGCATGTGTCCCAGCACATACCAGGATGATAAGGAGCATGATCGTCAATTATGCTGAATTACCTGCATCGTATGCAGATACTTTGATAGTCTGTGAGTCTCTAGAAGAGATCGCAGCAGACAAGCTGCTGGCATTTGTCAGCTCAAAGCACATTAGGCACCGTGATCTTTGGGATTTACGCTGGCTTGCAGTTCAAGCTGGGTTTGACCATAGTTTGCTGCCAAGATTGTTTGATGCTAAGCTAGATGATTATGCAGAACACGGTCGGTTCAATGAGAATCAATCTCGTGTTTTTGAGATACCTGAAATACTTCAAGGCAGTGATTTCAATAAACAGATGCTACGTTTTTTGCCTACACAAGTCATCGATCGCACTCTTAAACGCTCAGGTTTTTACGAACACATGGCTGAGACTGTTATGAAGCTTTACCAAATCGTTGGAGCTTTGTAGAGCTGGGGATTTTGATGCTAGCTGGATGAAATGAGATAGTAATTGTCACAGCTGAAAGAAATAACCAACAATTTGATGTGAAATGGGTATGGTAGTACGGAGAGCAATCGAGCAATTAATGATTATCTCTCGTCAATGACTAGTTTAGACAATTTCTTGGCTAACTTCATGGGCGTGAGGCTGGTTTATAGTACCGACGCGCCTGGTTTTATCCACATATTATGAGTTTGCTTTTGACCGGTCCCGTAAAAAGTAGTAGTTTTTCCGGGCATCGTATGAATAACGCTCCTTAATCTCAGGGTGTTTATTCAACCATCTTGACAAAGTTGAAAGATTAGACCCGATATGAAGTGATATGTAGCTTATGGATCTACCCTGATCCAACAGTTCGGTGATCAGGTCAGTATTATCATCGCAAGTTGACAAGCCACCAGCTTTAGGTTTAATCGAGTAGTGGGTATGAACCTCTGGGTGTTTGTTCAGCCACAATCTCAGTGATGTAGGATTAGAGCCAATGTATAGCGAAATGTAGGTATATGAACGACCTTGATCTAGTAATTCGATAATCAAGTCTCTATTGTCGTCAAAAATGGACTTTATACCAGAATAGCGGTTAAAGGAGTATTGCTGAGCGATATCGGGGTGTTTAGCCATCCACCTACCGACCGTTTGATTGCTAATATTTAATTTCTTGGCAATTGCTGTGTAACTGTTTCCCTGTTTTAGCAACTCTACGATAGTTTCGACGTGCTGATCCAGTATGCGTTTTTTCTTTCGAGAGTAAAGCTGTTTTATTTCAGGATGGCGCTTCAACCAATCTTTCAATGTTGAATAGCTGACTCCAAGCAAATCAGCGATCTCATGGTATGACTTACCGTTTTTTAAATGCTCGATTATTTGATCTGCATCGGGATCCAGTTTGTAGCTTCGCTCAGTGAAACCCTTTTTGCTCTTGCTATTCAAACCCTTTTTGCTCTTGTTATTCAAACCTTTTTTACTTTGGTAGTTCAAACCCTTTTTACCTTGGTAGTGCTCTAAGAATTCTGGGTGTCGTCCCAGCCATAACCAGACATTCTCATTAGTAGTGTTGAAACGCCTGGCGATATCTGCTTGGGAGGCCCCTTTTTTAAACAGTGAGACGATTTCGTCTTCATGGCCTGTGAAAACGCTTTTCCTCGGGTCTGGCATTTTCTAATCCTAATCTCCAGTATGTCGGACATATCGGAACTCATATTATGTGACATTAACTCTGTCATAAGTAATCATATCCGAAAACAGTTTTTGTGGTTAGGCGGATGGGCGTGATTGGGGTCGGGGTGGCGTCCAGGGTTAGGCAAATTCTGACCAGCTTAATAATGATTGAAGCATGAATTGATACGGTTTTCTCCACATAATAAATGTAGTATGCAAGAAATGCCTTGCTTACCTGCGCATCTTCGCGTAAAATATCCCCTACACTGAGGGAACAACGTAGTTTAATCATAGTAGCCCCCGGGGAAGGTGTGTCATGAATATGCATTTCAAGCGGACTCAAATCACCAGGTCCAGATTGATCGGCCTCCTGGTAATTCTTGGCGTTGCTGTGCTTTACCTTACTGCCCAGCCAGCCAGTCTACATGCTGCTGATTATGATGGTGAGTTCGATATCAGCCAAAATGTCCTGGATATCGGTGTTGGTGGGACCTATCGGGTTTATGATTCTGTGGGTACTCCAACTGGTAACCACATTACGGTCACGGCCTCTGATCCGGTTATTCTTTACTTAGACGGAGTTCGTATCACATCGCCAGACGCGCCTCCAATCGATCTTAATAATGGGGCTGATGTGACGATTATTCTGATGAACGATGCCATGAATACTTTGACAG
>JAITUO010000052.1 GCA_031286245.1 Coriobacteriales bacterium | reverse complement strand
CTATTTTGACGCTGCCTATGATGGGAATTGCCTGGTTAATGCCATGGCTATCGGTCTGATGCGTGAGGAGCAGCTGACACGGGCCATCGGCTCCGGCCCTGGTAACCTGGTTGTTCTATTGGGCTCAACCACAGGGCGCGATGGCATCGGCGGTGCGTCGGTGCTGGCCAGCCAAGGTTTCACGGAAGCTGCCGAGACTAAGCGACCAGCCGTCCAAGTCGGTGATCCTTGTATGGAGAAGCTCCTGATCGAAGCCTGCCTGGAACTCCTGGACAGAGGTTTGCTGGTAGCTTTGAGTGATCTTGGAGCTGCCGGGTTAACCTGTGCTGCTTCAGAAATGGCCAGCCGGGGAGGCGTCGGTATCGATATCGACGTCGCTAAAGTACCGCGTCGCGAAGCAGAGATGATGCCATATGAAGTGATGGTGGCTGAGTCCCAGGAGCGCATGCTGGCAGTGGTCAGGCCTGAGGATTGGCTGGCTGTGGCTGATGTTGCTGGACATTGGGAGGTACCAGCCAGTGTCATTGGTACGATCACTGATACTGGCAGATTCGTTGTGCGCGACTCCGAGGTTACCAGTGGCTCGGTAGCCGGTGGTGTGAAAACTGCGCTTGACCAGGAGTATCTGGGGGATCCAGTAGGCTTAATTGTTGCGGATATCCCTGCTGAGATGTTGGCCGATGCAGCCCCCTTATACAACCCCTTGGCTTTACGCCCAGCTTATCTGGATGAGGTTTCGCTTTTTGACATGTCGACAATCAAGCATCCGGATAGCCCTGCGACTGTCACACAGGTATTCATGGATCTACTAGCCAGCCCGAATATAGCTTCTCGGGCTTGGATTTATCGCCAATTCGATCATCAGGTGATGAACAATACTGTAGTACTGCCGGGTGCTGATGCTGCTGTGATCAGGATCGGAGATACCGGTCGTGGTTTGACCAACAGACGGGGAATCGCTGCCACAACTGATTGTAATGGGCGCTATTGTTACCTCGATCCTTACCGTGGAGCCCAGATCGCAGTAGCTGAGGCAGCCCGCAACCTGGCTTGTGTTGGTGCGGAACCGGCAGCTATCACCGATTGTTTGAATTTTGGGAATCCGCAAAACCCTGAGGTTTACTATGCTTTCACAGCCGCTATCGATGGCTTGTCTGATGCCTGTCGGGCTTTTGGTATCCCAGTGGTCAGTGGAAATGTCAGTTTTTATAACGAGAGTTTTGGTAACGCCATCTACCCCACCCCAGCCATCGGCATGGTCGGTATAGTGGAAGATATCAGCCAGGTCTGTACAACCGGTTTTCAAACCGAAGGTGATGTCATCGTATTGATCGGAGAGACTGCTGATGAACTGGGAGGCAGCGAATATCTGAGTGCTATCCATGGGTTGATAGCTGGAATAGTGCCAGAGCTCGATTTAGAGTTAGAAACCGATGTCCAACAGGCAATTTGTATGGCAATCCGAAAAGGCTTGGTCCAAAGTGCCCATGACCTCTCAGAGGGCGGCTTAGCCATCGCTTTGGCAGAGAGTTGTATTGCCGGCAACTTGGGTGCAAGTATTACTCTGGATGATGATCTGCCAGCTGTCGCTTGCCTGTTTTCAGAGACTCAAAGCCGCATCTTGGTCAGTGTCGCAGAGATTGATATGCCAGATTTCATTAAACACCTGCTGGAATGGCAGGTTCCCTACAGTGTGCTTGGTGAGGTCAATGGATTTGAGCTGGTAGTGAATTACTCTGACGAAGCTTTTTTGAGCTTGCCACTGTCTGAGATCAAGGCGCTGTATGAGAATGCGCTGCAGGATAAACTAGAGAGTTAGAAGCGCAAGCCACGCAAGCCGCGCAAACCGTAAAAGCCTTGCAAGCCGTACAAGCCGGGGCTTGCGTGGTTAGCGTGGCTTGCGCGGCTTGCGCGGTTTTACGGTTTGCGCGGCTTGCGTGGCTTGCGCGCTCACTTTTGTCTATATTGAGAAGCAAATAACTAGAATTCATGCGATTTGAGTTCTTTTGCTTGATTTCTACCTGGCTTTTAAATCCAAAACAGGCATTTCCTGGAAAAATCAGAGTTTCTGGCCAAAAAGGGCCATCATGTATGGCTGTTTGGCCGGTTTTGCGAGATCTGGTTTTCTCCACAGTTTAAAACCGCAGGTAGATGGGTCGCAGCAAAATTCTATTGAAGTGAAACCGATAGAGAACTATACATGAGGGCTCTTTTTGGCCAGAAACTCAGAAATTCCCAGGATTTGCATGAAAAACGTAGAAATCAGAGAGATAGGAAGCGTTTTTAGTCTATCGCATTCATACTGGCCGCATATTTCAACAGGCCAATCAGTCATTGCTGGAATGTGCACTATAAAGACTATTATGCGAATCCTGCAGGCTTGCCGAGAGTGCCTGAGCAGTAGCTTTAAGTGTTAACCGACGGCTGGTGTGCTAGAATCAACGCAGAGTTTTAGGGGAATTATGGTTGTCAGAAGAGGAGTAGATTGTCATGAAGACTATCCCAGCTGTGGTTTCGGCTTTTGGTGGTGATTTATCGGTTTTCACCACACTCAAACCAAACACACTTGCTGAGACACCTTGGTTCTTGCAAACATGGGATTTGTTCGGCCTGCTTGGCGTCCCGATAATCCTCATTATCATCGTTGGAGCCATACTACTGGTCGGAATAGCCTATTTCATTATCTCGGGCTATCTAAAAGAGGTAAAAAGCCAGAAAAAGAAAGCAGCTAAGGCTAAGAAGAAGGGCAAGTAACCATTAGTGAACCTTTGGTATAGATTGCATAATGCGAAGCTCTCACATATCTTATGCGGGAGCGTTTGTGTTTCATTTATATAGAATTCGGGGACGATCAGCGGAGCTCTGTGCAAGCTGACTGGTTTCGCATCGAATAAAGAAAGTGGTATATAGCATGGCAAGAAAATCAAAGCAGGATATAGACCAAACTATGGATGAGACAGATAGTGTCTCGACACAACCTAAAGCATTTGAGGAGTCTCCAGATTTGCTTCCTAAAGAATCCTCCACATACACTGACGCCACCGACCTCGACCTCGGTTCTAAGACTCCCCTCACTTCCGATTCCGACAGTTCAATTAACGTCGTGACCATGCTACCAGCCACCCGGCAGGACCAGCCTCGCAAGCGTTACGATATTTTGCTTTGGCTGGGTATAATTCTCATTCTGATTGCCTTGGCGATCGCCGGATTCCTGCTCTGGCGTCACTTCTCAGCCCAGGCTACCTACAACCATATGACCGGCCTCACAGGGTTTGACTTCAAGCAGCTAGATGACAAAGATTTTGTACCTACTGAAGAAGATCTGAGCATAGATTGGGATTCTCTTAGAAGGATAAACCCGGATATCATCGGCTGGATCTATATCCCCAATACCCAGCTCGGTTATCCGATTGTCCAGGGAAGAGATAACAAGTACTACCTGAATCATACAGCCGATGGCAATGTCAATGCCTCAGGTGCGATTTTCCTTGACTATGAAAACTCAGCGGACCTGGGTGATAGAAGCAACTTCATCTACGGCCATAATATGCTGGGTAATGCGATGTTCTCCGAGATGACTAATTATGTGAACGAACAGTTCATTCGTGACCATCCGCGCATTTTTATCCTCACGCCAGACAAGACTTATGACTTGACAGTGATCGGCGCTATTAAATGCCATGGCACTGATCCGGTGCGCCGCATTCATTTCACTGGAGACTCGGACTTCTTTAACTACTTGAATACGCTTGGCAACTATATGGTCAGTGGCAAGTATTCTGACCTGATGGGAGCCTCGAATGTCTATTGTTTCTCAACCTGTGAGCTGTTTGACACATCATCACGGATCATCGTCATCGCTACCGACAACAACCGTGAAGGTACACAGGCTGAAAATCTCAGCCAGATGCTGGCTGTTGCGGCTGGAGGTATGTAATGGCTCTAGCCTTTGATACTCTGAAAGGCTTCGATGCAAACGGCGACAAGACTAACTTCGATGCAAGCGGCGACAAAACTAACTTCGATGCAAACGGCGACAAAATCAAAGAAGAGTGTGGGGTATTTGGGATATATGCACCGGGAGAAGACACTGCGCGCCTGACCTATTTCGGCTTACATGCTTTGCAGCATCGCGGCCAAGAGTCTGCTGGAATCGCTGTCGGTGATGGCAACTCAGTCCTGGTTTACAAAGATAAAGGGCTGGTTACCCAAGTGTTCAGTGAATCCTCCCTGGCTACACTGGAAGGCCAGGTGGCCATCGGGCACGTCCGCTATTCAACCAGTGGTGGGTCTGGCAGCTGGGAGTCAGCCCAGCCACACCTCTCGACGATCGGTGAATCGATCATTGCTTTAGCGCATAACGGCAACCTGGTCAACAGTAAGGCCTTGCGTGGAAAGCTCTTAGATCTCGGTGTTTCGT
>JAITUO010000050.1 GCA_031286245.1 Coriobacteriales bacterium | reverse complement strand
ATAGCTGCGGTCTCGCGGCTGTTGGTTGCGAAAGATGGGGGGCCGTTGGTAGCAGCTGTCTCGCGGCTGTTGGTAGCGACAGTTGTGCCTTTGTTTTTTACAAACTCTCTTATCATTTCATCCTACTTACGCTCCCACGTTTAAATTCCTTGAGATATCAGTCTTATCTACGAATAGATAAAAAAGATGCAGATGCGCTTCGCATCTGCTTTCCCTGTTTTATTCCCTTTTTGCTAGATAATTTTCCGTGCTGGGGCAACTAGATCTAAAGCCCAAACCCGCTTACAACCAAGATGCTGCTCTCAGTTGTTGTTTTCCTCGTTTCAAATGATTTGTATATCAAATCATTTAGTTATCGATAATACATGTCAAACCAGCAGTAGTCAAGATAAACGACGGTGTTTTATCCGGATAAATGGCATTCATGTGGCAACAAACAGTAAACGATCTAATGGCAATAGGCTTATGCTATTGTTCTTTTGTTAGATGATTGATTCCATTTATACTGGTCACAGCGTTGTTTGCTGGAACAGCAGCAATTGCTCAGGGCGACTGGCGGCTCCAGTTGTGTGACAAATACCGGTGTCGGCTCCAGTTGTGTGACAAATGGCTGTGCTGGCTCCAGTTGTGTATGGCTATTGGCGGTGCCGGCTACTGAACACGGATCGAGACAACAGTTGTGATAAACTGCCAATCTGCGGAGAAGTCGCCTAGTCCGGTCGAGGGCGCACGATTGGAAATCGTGTAGGCGTTAACAGCGTCTCGAGGGTTCGAATCCCTCCTTCTCCGCCACAAAATGTCCGAAAACCCCTGTTTATCAGGGGTTTTCTTGTAAATTAAGGGTCTATGAAGTAACGTTTTAAAATAGCCAAAAGAATGAATGTACTGCGAGCTCTATACATTCTGAAAGACAACTTAATAAATCGAGGCAGCGCAGCTGCCGAGGAGCGTAAGCCGGAAAGGCTTGCGCGTGTCATTGCTTATTAGCAGTTGCTAACCTAGTTAGCGTTGGCTTGGCGTTTTTGAGCTAAAAGCAATGGTAATTCTGGTGTTATCTACATCTTTACTTGACTTCTGTGTGTATGTATGGCCTATAAATCTGTAATCCTGGGAATTCCGGAGTTTCTGCCGTAAAAAGGCTCTCATGTATGGCTGTTTGACCTGTTTTGCGGGATCTGGTTTTTTCCACAGTTTAAAAGCGCTGGTAGATTAGTTGTGGCAAAATTCTATATGTGTGAAATCGATAGAGAACTATACATGAGAGCCTTTTTACGGCAGAAACTCCGGAATTCCCAGGATTCTATGGACTGGGAGCGTATTAGTGGTCAAAAACACTCCAAGGTCGACAATCTAGAATCGAATTTGACCTGGGTCTAAACCGACACTATCTGCAGTCACAGAAGACATGCAATATACTGCCATCAAGGTCATCCTGGCTTTGATGGGTTCGTTGGAGTGAGAGTTTCTGCGACTCAGGGTGTAGATTCGATACATGAGCTACATTTTGCTCTCTCATGACAGAGATGGCACACCAAATAACATATCGTTTCGCGCAATAGGGGCAGAATAAACGGAGGGATTGTCATATGAAAAAGCTATCTTTAGATGAGTTTATGAGATTACGAAGGATGGTGTTTCGAGGCGCCAGGCCGCTTGAGTTTGTCAAGTGGCGCTATCTTTTCGAAAACGGAGACATAGAGGATGTGCTTTTCATACTATCGAGTTATCAGAATGAGGACGGTGGTTTTGGACACGAACTGGAGTGTAATTGCTGGAATCCAAATTCATCTCCTTATGTAACGGATCTTGCGATAATTCAGTTGGACAGGATAGAGTATAGCTTCAGCGACAATAATCACCCAATTCTCAGAGGTATATTGAGATATCTAGCTGCTGGCGAGTATTTAACAGAAACCGGCTGGCTGGGGATGGATTGTGTACCGTCAAATAACGATTATTCTCACTTGCCGTGGTTCCATAATGACCCGCAGAAAGGATCGATGGTTGATATCGATATCACCAATCACCTTGCAGACTTCATAATCAAATATGCAGATAGTGATAGCGAGCTTTATCGAAAAGCGGTTGCTTTAAAAGCTAAACATGAGTCTAGCGCAAAGGCTGGGACTCCCGATTTCAGCAGTTTTAATCCAACAGATCCAGCTTCATGGCAGCCTTGGCTGCCAATGCCTGTAACGTTTGTCGGTTCGCCTGACAGTGACTACTATTCGGCTCTGCAAAAAACCGTGGATTTGCAGTTGGATACAATGGTTGACAGGTTACAAAAAACCGACGATTTTATGATAATGACAGATGAAGAGCTTGACGAATGGGAGAAAAACAACCCCCGGCTAGACGGGAAGCGCTGGGGTGATCGGTATCAGACAATCGGTAACTATTA
The DNA here is from genome assembly GCA_031286245.1 of Coriobacteriales bacterium. Classification (GTDB taxonomy): domain Bacteria; phylum Actinomycetota; class Coriobacteriia; order Coriobacteriales; family UBA8131; genus WQXZ01. Next base: position 3,656 of record JAITUO010000050.1, on the reverse strand, counting down.
TTGGGGTTCCGATAGTGTCATTCAAGATATTGTGTTATTGAGGAAATTTGGCAGATTGGATTTTCAATTACCTATTCAAGTATAAGTCCTCATTAGACAATGGCTAGTCGAGCGAAAACCGCCGGGCGGGCTGGCCTTACTTCGGGGGGCTGGCCAAAGGTTGATTGCGAGGCAGGCTGGCCTTACTTCGGGGGGTTATTCTTACTTCGGCAATCTGGTGAATTCATGCCAGTTAATGACCCGTGGAGTCTGTAGCTCACTTTCGTTGCGAGTGTGCAACCGCCAGTCACCACCGTAGGTATTCCATGCCTTCTGCATGTTGAACAGTTTCCGATACCGGTTCCATAGCGTCAGGCTGACTAAGCCCAGTACAAACAGATTGACAACAGCAATCGTACCAATAACACCAAGGTCATCTCCGGTTTCTGGGATGTCTGGATAAACCGGTTTGGGTGGTTCATAAGTATTAGTGATATCCATACCATCAACTTGGCTGGAGTAGCCATAAACCGGAACCTCCCGCACAGAGTAACTGATCAGGCTGCCGTCAGACGCATATTTCGGCAATTCGACGCTGTATCGCCAATCACCTTTGGCATCAGGACGCACCTCGATCGAAGCCACAATCCGATTGCCAATCAAAACATCGACAGTGATCGACTCAGGCAGAGTCACCTTGTAACCTTGCAGATCCCAAAGCTTCTTGCCTTCGATTACGATCTTCTCCTCATCTAAACAAACATTTGTAATATCAAAGCCGTCGACCTGCGCCTCAAACCCAGGTACCGGCACCTCATCAATCGTGTATTCGATCTCATATCCTTGCTCATCATACTTTGGCACTGTAAAACTATAAGACCAAATTCCATTCTCATCAGCAATGACTTCGATGCTCTCGACAACTTCCTCACCATTCATCAACAACACAATGATGCTTCCCGGAATGTCATGGTAAAAGCCCGCCAGGTCCCAGGTTTTCTCCCCAGTGATTTCAAGTGGCGCATCATTAAGGCGAGTATTTGTAAATGTCACCAGGTTTTCAGCTGGCTCAGCACTCAGAGTTCCTGATCCCCGGACAACATTGGTCAGAATAAATCCATCGTAGTAAACATCGACTTCTAGTACAGTATAGTAAAGTCCTGGTGTCAAACCGGTGAACACCTTGCTCTGGTCGGCTTTCAGCTCAAATTCGATCGGCTCTTGGCCTTCAATGGACAGAATAAATTTGAAGTTGTAATCCTTCATCTCGACGGGGACTTTGCCCTCGACGAGTTTCTCCACAACAAGCACAGTCGGCTGATCGGCAACGTCGGCATATACCAAGTTGACAAATCTTATTACTGTGGAGAAACCCGTGCTTATCTTGCCTTTAGCTGTCTCGATCAATGCGATATAACCTTCACATGGCGCCTCGCTGATCGTGTAACCGATACCTGCTGGCAAGCCTTCGATCAGCAGGCTTTCGCTGTGCCTGAGGGTGAACTCGAGCTCGTAGTTTTCATTGGACAGCTCAAAGCGCTCTCCATCAATCAAAATCGTGACTGGATTATCAGGCAGGTCACTGAAAGTCAGTTTAAACTCAAACAACTGGTCAGCTTGATCTAGAGTCAGCTGATCATCTGGGTTGATGACAGTTTTACTGATTTCAAGGCTACCAGGTATGTTGGAACGACCCTGATAATGGTTGGTGAAAAGCAGGTCGATCTCTCCTTCTATGATCTGGCCGGAATATAACTGAGGAACAGATGTATAACCTTCAGACGAGTAGTCCTGTTCGACGACCAGATAAGTCGTGCCTACAGGCAGCCCCTCGATTTTGATGGACTGGCTATGTTGAATGGTCAATGTCAGTTGATTGTCGAGGGCTGATATGGAGAAAGGCTCTCCATCGACCAGGATAGTGATCGGATAGCTGGGCAACCCGCTGAAAGACAGTGTCAACTCAAACTCCGGCCCGAGATACTCAGCCTGTTCCTTGCCATCGGTTTGGGGATTGTTACCAGTGTTATCCAATATACCGTTATCGGCCGGGGTATCGCTTTCCTTCTGGTCGCTTGGGGTTTCGCTACTATCAGGTTTCAGCCCGCCATCGTTTGGCTCGCTATTATCTGTGCCGCCCGCGCTGCCGCCAGGCTCGCCGCCATCCAGAACGCCGCTCTCCAAGTCGCCGTCGCCCGCGTCGCCCGCACCGCCCGCGCCGCCCGGACCACCTGCACCACCTGCACCGCCCGGACCACCCGCGCCGCCACCCGGCTTGCCAGCTCCCGAGTCGCCACCCGACTCATCACCCGACCCTAAGCTGTCATTCAACCAGTCAGCTCCGGTCACCAGCTTAGTAATCACCAGGCTGCCGGAAGCCGTCATATAGGTATTAATAAATGCAGCAGAGCTGGAATCGTCTGATATATTGCCCTGGTGCCCTTGACTGTACACCTGATACCCAGGCACCGGTAACTCAGTCACAGAGTATTGCAGCCCTTTCGGCAAATCGTCGAACACAGCTATCTGGCCATGTCGCAACTTGATCACGTCTCCACTGGTTAAATAAACAAGCGATCCGTCAGAAGCTGTGTATGGATAAGTCCCTCCATCACTGAAAATCACTTTGAACTCGAACTCAAGGGCCAGCTGATCAAGAGTCAAATCACTGCCGTCAGCATTTACAACAATCTTGCTGATTATCAGCGGAGCAATCAAGCGTTGGTTATAAGCAATCACCACAGTATGCGTTTTCAAAGCTGCGATCTCAAACGGATATTTTGTAATATCCAAGCCTTGGCTGTCGGTATCATAAACAAACCCAAAAGTCGGATTAGTCTCAACGAAATAGTAGCTGCCTAGCTCAATCTTGCCATAATCGATCCGCCCTTCAGCATCTGTGTAAAATGGCCCACCGATCAAAGTGTCATCCGACCTGGTCTGGTCATTGACCTTATACAAGAAGAATTCCGCTCTTGGAATGGCAATCTCAGTGGCATTGCCCTGCCTGTCACGTTCGTACAGTACCAGCTCGACAGTAGCACGCGGATCATTGACGAACTTATTGACAACTTCCTGAAAAAACGACTGCGCAAAACCTTGAACCACAGCCAGCACAAAAACCAAAACCAGACTGAGGCTAAGCAGTAAAGCTCTAACCGTCAGCCGCTTGGACTGCTTACTTTCGACTATCCTGCCTGACTGGCTTGTCCTGGTGGTAAGTGATCTGTTTGGACTGCTAACCTCAGTTTGTTTAAACCGCTTATCATTCATCGGGATAAAACCGGGTGTCTTATACTTGCTCATCTGCTTTCACCTCCATTCCGTTTCTGCTTGGTTCGGTGTCCTCCTGGCGCGGGCCTGGTGCCCACGCCAGGAGAGTCATTTAATCGTCTGACTTGTTCTAACTTGTTGTCTAATCAATCAGATTGTTTACGGAAGCTGAACCCAGACAGCCGGGCGGTAGCCAATGTTTGTATCATCGTAAGTGCCGTACCAAAGACTACCGTTCGCTCGCCAAGTATCGAAGGCTTCAGGACCGTGTGAAGTTCTCAGCCATGAGTCTGAACTGGATACCAAATTACTTCCAGTAAAACTCTGAGCATATTTGACATCTGTGATACTTAGAGCAAAAGCGACGTCTTTAGTAATACCTGGATCGTCTTTGGCTAGAACAC
>JAITUO010000233.1 GCA_031286245.1 Coriobacteriales bacterium | reverse complement strand
GCTTTGATCGGCCCCTTCAGGTCGATGCTCTTACGGTCGACATCGATTTTGTGCAAGACAGACAAAGCCTCGGCGATCTGGGATGTGGTCACCGAGCCGAAAAGCTGGCCTTCCTCGCCGACTTTGGCAGCAATCATGACTAGTTTGCCTTCCAGCGCTGCAAGCATTTTATCAGCGGTGTCCAGACGACTGCTCTCGCGCTTGGCTATATTATGGCGTCGCAGCTCCAGCTGTTTGAGATTACCTTTGGAAGCCTCAATAGCGATCTTTTTTGGGAACAGGTAGTTCACGGCATATCCGGTGGCAACGTCGACGACATCACCTTCACCGCCTTTGCCGCGTAACTCCTGTAGCAGAATTACTTTCATCGTTAGTTCCTCCCTAGCTCCGACTCTTGCGGTCGATCCGGCTGCTGATCGCAGGCACGGTGTAGGGAACGAGTGCCATCTCACGAGCGCGTTTGATGGCTTGGGCCAAGTCGCGTTGATGCTGGGTACAGGCACCTGTCACTCGGCTAGGTTTGATCTTGCCACGGTCGGTGATGTATTTGCGTAGTAGAGTTGTGTCTTTATAGTCGATAAAGGCTGTCCCTTCTCTACAGAATTGACAAAATCGTTTTCGGGTCAGGCGTGGGTATTCAGCCACTTCGAACCTCCTTTAGGTTTTGTAGATATGCCCGCCTAAAACGGGATATCCTCATCGTAAACTGTGATTTCCGGCGCTGGTGGTATATCGATTTCTGAGACCTCGGTCACTGAGTGGGTGACTGAGCTATTGTCACTGCTGCGGGTCATGAATTCGATTTCTTCGACAGTGATATCCAGTTTCGAACGACGCTGGCCATCCTTCTCCCAACTGGAATAACGTAGCTTACCTTCGATGGCTACCTTCATGCCTTTGGTCAGAATCCGTGATAAAGCATCAGCACGAGCTCCGAAGATTGAGCAGTCGACGAAGTTAGCATAGTTTTCCCATTCACCTGTCGATGCATTCCTGCGGCGATCGTTAACTGCTACGCCGAAGCTTAACACCGCCGCTCCAGATGGAGTCGCACGTAATTCGGGATCGCGAGTTAAATTGCCAGTTATTACGACTTTGTTGATACTCATTGCATTCTCCTTCATCCAAGCTAACATCAGTCATTTGGGGCATCCGAAATTATCTTAGTTAAAAACTGCCTAAAGCCTTGCATGGCAATTGGCAAGCCATTCGGATGCATTAATCGCGATCAGTACGTGCAATGATCATTGAACGCTTGACTGCATCTATAATGCGCAGTACACGGTTTATCTCATCGATGCTGGACGGCTCGGCATGGAAATCAATCAGTGTGTAGTCACCATCAGCCAACTTATCAATTTCATAAGCCAGTTTTCGGCGACCCCAATTGTCGGTATTATCGATCACACCACCCTGAGCAGTTATCGTCGAATCGATACGCTGCATAGTGGCCTCACGCTCAGATTCCTCAATGGTGGGATTTACGAAGAACAGCAGTTCATAAGCCTTCACGGTTCACCTCCTTTGGACTATTATGGCTCGGGATTTGAAGGCAGTCCCCGAGCAGGAAAAGAACCTGCGTAGTTTAACACTAAATGCCCTCATCATGCAAACCCCAATTGGTCCCAGCACTCCTGTTAGCGATTAATTACAGGGTAGGAATGTATCCTGATAGCAGATGAGTTGATACATATTAGCTGTTTGAAACTTATATTCACACAAATAGAAGTACGGTTGAATCAAAAAGCAAATCATTATAATAACTGTCTGAAAACAGCGTGAAAGCCTGCTGTAATCAGGCTTAGTTTACTGAACTGCGCAAGCCGAGGTGTCAGCCTCAGGCTTGCGCGCCACTTTGCTTGTCAATTGCCAGCCAGGTCAGCGCTTGCATGGTGTCTCAATTTCCAGACAGGTCAGCGCTTGTATGGTATCTCGATTGCCAGACAGGTCAGCGCTTGCATGGTATCTCGGTTACCAGAAAGGTCAGCGCTTGTGCGTTACTTTCCAGCCCTTTCCAGCTTCTTCATTTGACTTCTATGTATCTGTATAGCCTATAAATCTAGCAATCCTGGGAATTTCCGAGTTTCTGGCCAAAAAGGGCTCTCATGTATGGCTGTTTGACCAAAATTGCGAGATTTGGTTTTCTCCACAATTTAAACGTGCTGGTAGATGAGTTGTGGCAGAATTCTATTTGTGTGAAATCCATAGAAAACTATACATAACGCCCCTTTTTGGCCAAAAACTCCGTATTTCCCAGGAAATGCCTATATGCGGCTCAGAAAGTGGAGCAATGAGAGGCATTATGTAACAAACATACTCACCTTTTAAACACCGGTTAGCCTATCAGAACTCGCGCAAGCATCCGCGCTAAAAGCGTGAACAGAAGCAAAATCCTTGGCAACACACAGAAACAGACAAATCCCTGACAGCCACAAGAGCCAAAGCATTGTAGAATCATCTGACTGAGTTTTGTTAGAGAGATTACCGACCATTTCCGGAGTCTTAGGTCGGACGAGTGGTGCCGCCTAACCAGTGGCCAAAAAAAGACACTTCGCCCCATGGCGATGATGAGGATAAGAGGACAAAATGTCTGCAGCAGATGCTTCTGCTTATGAAGCTTCCACCTCAACTGTAATAGAACGACCACACAACCGTGAGGCTGAACAAGCTGTTCTGGCAGCGATGATCCTCGATAAGGATATCGTCGAAGAAGCTATCGCACGCATTAAAGCCAATGATTTCTACCGTGGATCACATCGAGCGATCTTCTCCGCTATCAGTGAGTTGTCTGAAAGGCGGGTTCCTGTCGACCAGATCTCCCTGGCTGACCGCCTGGAAGTACGTGGTGATCTGGAACAGGTCGGTGGCTTGAATTACCTGGTTTCTCTGGCTAACAACTCAATGGCGATTTATAACTGGGAAAACCATATTGAGATAGTTCGTCGTAATTCATTGATGCGTGATCTGATGGATGCTGCTGAACAGATCAAAGGCTTGGCACAAAGTCCTTTGGATGAGACCGAAGAAATTGTTGGTGAAGCCGAGCGCATGCTGTTAGCTGTAACGCAGGAACGGGTGGAATCGGACTTTGAGAAGATATCTGAACTGTTGATCCATACCCATGCTTTACTGGAAGAACAAGCAAAGGAACAGCAACACTTGGTTGGCGTGACATCGGGGTTCATTGACCTGGACCGTCGCTTGGCTGGTTTCCGGGGTGGTGACTTGATTGTCTTAGCTGCTCGTCCAGGTGTCGGCAAGTCTGCATTGGCGTTAAATATCGCCATTAACGCTGCCAAGGCTGGCAACACAGTAGTCTTCTACTCATTGGAGATGCCTTCTGAACAGCTGACCCAGCGCATTTTGAGCGCTGAGGCTGGCATCGATGGTTGGCGGATGCGTGCAGCTAACCTCAGGCAAGTCGATTGGGATGCTATCCCGGCTGCAGCAGACGCATTGTATTCTTGCGAGTTGTACATTGAGGATAATCCCGCATTAAACCTGATGCAGCTACGCGCCAAGTCGCGTCGCCAATTACGTCATGTCAGCAGTGGTAAAGGTTTGATCATCGTTGATTATTTACAGCTAATGCAGCCTTCGCGGACTGGGTACGAGCGTCAGCGTTATGTGGAAGTCGGTGAATTGACAAGAGGACTGAAGGTGTTGGCCAAGGAACTGAGCATGCCAATCCTGGCACTGAGCCAATTGTCACGTAGTGTCGAGGCACGTGCGGACAAACGCCCTCAACTCTCTGATCTGAGGGAATCCGGGAGTATCGAACAGGATGCTGATGTCGTTTTGTTCATCGATCGTTCCATCAATGAAGATGAAGCCGCCCTAAAAGATCGCCCAGCCATGGGTACTGCCAAGTTGATTATCGGTAAGAACCGCAATGGCCCGACTGGTATCATCGATCTGGCTTTCGATACCAGGACTACTCGCTTTACCAGCCTGAGTACATTCTCAGCAGCGACAGCGTTCGAGGAGCCACCGGGCGTCAGTTAGTAGTTGGCGACGACTGTCAATCAACGTTGTTGTCATCAACGTCAACAACACCGTTGTCATCGACGTCACCAACCTCGTTGTCATCGACGTCACCAACACCGTTGTCATCGACGTCACCAACACCGTCTTCGCCGCCCTCATCCACATTATCTTCCTCACTGATTCCGGCTTTACTATCCCTGCCATCTTCTTCAACTTCGTCGTCTGAGTCCTCATCCACAGCTTCACCTGTGCCTAACAGCAAGACACTCTCAGCGGACGGTAGCTCGGTGACTTTTTTCAACCGCCGGCGGATTGTCCCGGATTTCCTGGTTGCTTTTCCAATCTCGCTGCGGGCTTGTTCCAAACGTTTGTCGACATTGTCCAGTATCACCTGGAATTTCTCGAATTCAGTCTTAACAGCGCCCAGTAGCTGCTCGATCTCACTGGAGCGCTTT
>JAITUO010000017.1 GCA_031286245.1 Coriobacteriales bacterium | reverse complement strand
ATTCAAGCCGATTATCGATGCCTCAGCAATCACGACAGTTTTCACTACCGGTCACAAAGCTACCGAACTATACACTTCACTTTGCGCAGCGGAAGCCGGTTTACCAACGATTTATCTGCCTTCGACCAGCCCGGCCAACCGGTCCCAGCAAGCTAAGCCAATCTTTAAAGAGCTTTGGGCTGAAGTAGGCAAATGCTTGAATAATGATTAATAAGTCCAGCACTGAACCAGTAGGGAAACAGAATCAGACTTGACACTGACGTTACGTCAAGGTTTATACTTATACCAAGCTTGATACTGACCAATCCAGTAAGGAAGAAATGACGTATACCATTAAACAACTTGCAGACCTGGCAGGAGTCAGCACCAGGACTTTACGCTGGTATGAACGTGAAGGTTTGCTGGAACCTGATCGCTTGGACAACGGATACCGTCAGTATGGCCGCTCTGAGGTCGACCAGCTCGAGCAGATCCTTTTTTACCGCGAGTTGGGCTTCGAATTGAAAGTGATCCAACAGATCATGGCAGCAGAGGATTTCGATCCCCTGGTAGCTTTAGAAAAACAGCTGGTTTCATTGGAGCTGCAGCAAAAGCAGACTGAACGATTGATAGTTGCAATCAAGAAAACGATCAAGTCCCGAAAGGCAGGATTAACGATGAATGACAATGAGAAGTTCGAAGCCTTCAAGAGGCAATCGCTAGCCGAGAATGAAGAGAAGTATGGAGAAGAGATGCGTGCCAGCTTTGGTGAAGAACAGATAGCAGCAGCAAACAAACGTTACGCCAACATGACTGCTGAGCAATTCCAGCGCTTGGAAGAGTTATCAGAAAAGTTAAATACTGCATTGGCGGAATCTGCAGGTAGTATCAGCCCAACCAGCCCAGAGGCAAAAGAAATCGTCAAGATGCATAAAGACTGGCTCTGCTTCTTTTGGAGTGATTACAATGCTGAAGCCCACAAAGGTCTGGCTCGCATGTATGTCGACGATCCGCGCTTCAAACAGTATTACGACAAAATAGCTCCTGGAGTAGCAGAGTTCCTCAGCGATGCAGTAGCTTACTGGGCAGAGTAAAACTTCATCGCAAGCTGAGCTTGGAGATGCCTTCATTCCATGACTAACTCGGTTGGCTCGATATTAACAACGACTCACACGGTTTTCTCCACATAAAAAAGGTGGCCAGGAATCCCTGGCCACCAGTATCGATAAAGCTTCTAGCAGAACAAATCGACAAATTCAAACGTTCGGCAATCCACCAGTCCGCGGTTGGTAAGGCGTAACTCCGGCAGGCAAGCCAGTGGTATCAAAGCCATCGTCATGAAAGGAGAAGCCATTGTGCAGCCGATCGCTTCCCAAGCCTCCTCTTCAGCAGCCACCATTGCGACTACATCTTCGAGTGGGCTGGCATTCATCAGACCAGCAACGGGCAGCGGCACATGTCCGACCACTTTGCCGTTTTGGACAACTACACTGCCGCCTCCCGAGTCGATCAATGTGTTGGCTGCGAGTGTCATATCGTCGTCGTTTGTGCCTAAAACCAGCAGATTGTGAGCATCATGAGCCACTGTTGAAGCCATGGCTCCATTAGCGATACCGAAACCCTTGGTAAAGCCGTAGGCGAAAAGGCCGGTATTATGATGGCGCTCGAAAACGAATGTCTTCAACACGTCCTGGCTGATATCAGACTCAACCAAGCCATCAACGACCGGTAACTCGACGAAGCGTTCGAAGGTACCGACTTTCAGTGGGATGACTTCGATGACACGGGTTTTCACAGTATCTCCAGCACCAGCCGGGGCAGGGATTTTGAAGGAGTCGTTTGTGATTGCTTGCTGGATATGCATGGAACCGGTTGCCCACTCAGGGTACTCAAAGGGGGACAGCTCAAACAATGGTACACCGGACTCAGCCACAATCTCGCCATCGATGATTGTCCGGGTGATTGTACATTGCTCCAGATCGGAAATGAACACGATATCGGCACACTTGCCGGGTGCAATAGAGCCAAGTTCATGGTCGAGTTGGAAGCACTGGGCAGTATTGATGGTCACCATCTGGATAGCGGTGACTGGGTCGATGCCCTCTTCAATCGCCCGTCTAACAATATGGTCCAGATGTCCGAGTGAAGCCAGGGTGTTTGGATGAGTGTCGTCAGAGATCAGGCAAGCCAGGCGGGTGTCGAACCGCTCGCCCGTGCGGTCGGTAATAATCTTTGCCAGCTCATGCAGGTCATGCCAAGCTGAGCCTTCTCTGAACTGGGCATACATGCCCAAACGCATCTTGGCAAGCCCATCTTCGTAGCGAGTGGACTCATGACAGCAGCGGACACCGGCAGAGATGTAGGCGTTTAAGCCTTGGTCATTTTCCGGGATAGAATAGTGTCCGGTAACTATCTTGCCGGCTTTTAAGGTCTCTGCTACTTCTTGGTGAGCGTTCGGTTCACTGAAGAGAATCCCTGGGAAATTCATCATCTCGCCCAGTCCCACGATGTTGTCAAGTTGCATGGCTTGAGCTACATCTGCTGCCAGAATCGCTGACCCGGTATCCTCGAAACCTGGAACTGCCGGGACACAGGATGGCATAACGATCATCGCTTTGAGTGGAGTACGGGTAGCATCCTCAGCCATCAGTTTAACACCATCAAAACCTAACACATTGCAAATCTCATGCGGATCCCAGAAGAGAGCCGTCGTGCCATGCGGCACAACGACACGAGCATATTGTGAAACCGACAGCATCGAAGATTCCACATGAATATGACCGTCCATGAATCCGGGGGCGATATACTGCCCATTTGCATCGATGACCAATGTCTGATCACCAATACAATGCGTGGCGTCGGGGCCAACATAAGCGATGCGTCCACAAGTTATTGCGACGGAAATGTCATCTAAGATCTCAGCAGTGATGACATTGATCAGTCTGGCGTTGGTGATCACAGTGTCAGCCGGTTTTTGCCCCTGTGCGACAGCGACCAGATCCAACGTTACTTCAGAATGCGGACTTTTGTTGAATTTGTTGATCATTTTGCCTCCCTTCCAGGCATGTCTACTTAGTACATGACAAACATCAAATCTCAGTCTCTAAGCTACCGGATTCTGCTCTGCCCTCTACGAAACCGGATTCTGCTCTGCCCATTCGCGTCCGTAAATGGCCATTTCGTCTTGGTAGATTTCCATTAATCCCGGAGTATAAAGGAAGCCGTTGGGGATACCGGGGAAAAAGCGACCTCCCGGGCAGTAGGTGTCAATCACTCGCCTAACTTCTGCCCGAACATCGGCTTCAGTGGTTGATTCCACATCTATCTTGGCAGAGTCAAAACCGCCGACCATCGGTAGATTACCTTGAGTAACTCGCTGGATCTCTACGACATCATTTTGTGCGATGACTCCCTGCCAGGCGTCTATCCCCATCTCCACCATGTCAATGACATATGGCTCACAGATACAATCTGCATGATGTAAGAAAAAGATACCCAATTCATGAGCTTTGTTGATGATTTCGATATGCAAAGGTTTGATCAGCTTGCGCCAAACATCCGGTGGTAAGAAGACATTGCGCTTATGCCCCCAGTCATCATGGAAGAACACAACGTCAGGATGCACCTGCGCTGCAGCTTCCTCCAAATAGGCGATTTTGTAATCCTTGATGACATGCAGCAATTCAAAGACCTGGTCGGGGAACAGCAGATAGTTTGCCAAAGCATTCTCCAGTCCCATCAGATGATGAGACCGTTCAAACAGACCGCCACCGGACATAATAGCCACATATTGCTCGTCCCGGTCAGTCGCCTCTGCCTGCGCTTTGGCTTCCGACCAGTCAAAGCCCTTGACCTCGGGGACTTTGATGTATTGCTGCCAATTCTCGATATCTGGGATAACCAAGGTCTCCGGCCGGGCGATCGGATGCGGTCCCGGAGCACCTTCAGGCCAGATGTAAGTCACGCCCCAGTCGTCTTTGCTCTCCGGCCCACCGGGAGTGACTTGAAAGCCACTCATCATTACAGGGTCGAATATCAACGACAAGCTCTCCATAAAATCGAAGTAATAATCCGGCTGCTGACGCGCCAGGATTGCTTCAGCGTTTTGACGCTTCGTACGCATTCCTCTTCCTTTCAATTGTGGTCGGTCCGGTCAAGCTTTTACCAACCTCTTTACGTCGGATTGACAGTCCTGTTGCTGGTGTCTGATGTGTTGACGCTCACTGATCAGAATGCTTGCCAGACTGGTAAAAGCCTTGTTCAAAGGATTGTACAGTATCAACTTGATCACTGTTCAGATTTGGTGCTATTAATACAGTTCACTGTGGATAAGCCCGTGTAAAAACGGCAGTATGCACGTTAGGGTTAAAGTATGGAAAACTCTTGTTTCAATATCCTTTTTGCTGGAGTCCAGCCACCAATTCGACCCACCAGGCTAAGACGTTAAAATTGTCACGGTTACGGTTACGTTTAAAGCGGGACATACCGATATATCGTTTGATCTCTTCAGGCAGCATGCCTGGGATACTATGGTCGATGATATTGCGATGGGAGAGGCCCCATCTACCTTCTTCGTTTACTACACCTTCAAACTCGCCAAAACTGGCCGAAGCTTCCGAGACCAGGCCGTCATTGTCACCTTCAACTAGTTGAACGATTGGTGATGTAATCGTTAAAAACGGGTCGTTGTATAATCGTCTCTGTACTGCTGTATAACTATGGATGGTAACGCTTTCTGGTAGCGGATAAGTCTGGTTAAAGCCTTGCATAGCTTTGGCACTGAGGCCTTCGAAAGCTCCCACAAAGCTGGGGTTATCATCACCAGCGAGTATGCATATGATGTCGATCGGAGAGCTGACTACACGCTTGAGGGTAACTGGCAGGTAATACAGCCAATCTAAAGCTCGAACGCCATGATGCGGAGTAGAGATGGTTGTGATCGATGCAATATGGTCCGCCATATCTGGCAGAGTTATCAATAACCTGGCTTCAATTCCGCCTTTACTATGAGCGATGACATTGATCTTCTCCACATTTTGTTCATTGATGATCTGCATAACAAAAGTCCGCAGTTGCCAGGCATTGCTCTCAAAGCTTCCCCAGGCATCTTGCTCGCTGAGATAGACCTCTGCTCCATATGCTTCCAGAGTCTCAGGGATACGCCCCCAGTGTTTTAGGCGCTCAACTCTTTTTGAGGCGATTCCATGTACTAACAGGATGGGCCAGCGTGTGGTACAAAGGTTGTTGGGCTTTGATGAGTCGATAGCGTCAGTCATGCTTCTAGTAGTTTCCATTACTCCGCTCCAGTTCTAAAAGACAGGCGAAGAGTGCTAACAGTTCTCGTAACTGCTCAGGTTCACACTACTGTGTATGTTATGTGTAACAACTCATGATAGCAATCAGTGGTGGGTAATCCGTAAGTTTGGCTCATTGTTCCAGTAGTCGTGTTCCGGCGG
>JAITUO010000143.1 GCA_031286245.1 Coriobacteriales bacterium | reverse complement strand
CATCTGCCGTTCGGTCTTCTTCAGTCCTCTGAAGATGATCATAACAAAGGCCAACAACACCAGCCAGATGGCTGCATAGGCAACAACAACATAAGGAGCTGCACCTAAGACTGTTGAGTATATTTCAGCCAGGATGGGATCCATCTTTCCTCCTAATCTTCCAATTGGGATTTCAACGCATCAATGCGCTGGTGTAAGACCTGCTCTCGCAGACGGAAATGATACAGTCCGAATGCAACCATACACATACCGAACAAAGCCAATAAAAACGGTAGCAACATCGGTGCTGGCAAGCCAGAGTCAGAGCGGAATACCACCGGGTGGATACTGGTCGGAACCAGGCGTGTGACCAGCAAACTGACCGGCGCGTCAACAAATGCGATGATGCCGAAGACTGCTGCGTATCTGGCACGACGCTCTGGGTCTTCGACTGCGGCTCGCAGGACGAAATAGCCGATCGTCAGCAACAGCAGTATGAAATATGTCGTCAGCCTGGGCTCCCAGGTCCACCAGACTCCCCATTCATAGCGGGTCCACATCTCGCCGGAAGCCATGGTCATGAGGATAAAAACCATCGCTATCTCGGTAGCTACCTTTGCGCGCAAGTCAAAAGCCGGGTCATGCCTGGTCAGGAACAACAAGCCATAAATCGCAGTAAAGCCCAATGCAATAAAGCTGACCAGGGCGACAGGAACGTGGAAGTAGAATATCTTCTGGGAGAACAAGAGTTTGTTAGCGACCATTTGATCGCCGATCAATGCCGGCGTCGGCACTCCGGCGCCTAAGACTAAGGGTGCCGTAGTAAAAGCCATGATAAAACCGCCGGTAGTCAAGAGGGCTCCAATTGCCAAAAGCGGCAGAGCAAGCCTTTCCATTAAGCTGGTCGCTGTTTTCTTATACATGGGCGCTAATTTTCCTACCTTCAGTTGGTAACAACAAAACCATAGAGCAACCATGATAGCGAAATCATGATCACATCATAACCGGCAGCCAGGGCCAAAGCCGGAACATAGACAGACAGCAGTTGCTCACTGCCCATGACAGCTACGCTGGTAGCCGATACCACCGCAAAAAGCAGCGGAAAAATGACTGGTATAAACAGGATCGCTAGCAAAACATCTTTACCTCGCGTTCCGCTGGTAATCGTAGCCAATAAAGTACCGACTCCCGCAATACCCAGGCTAACGAAAAAAAGTGGCGGCACTACCAGCCAAAGGCTGGTAGTGAGAGGGTAATCGGCTAGAAAGAAAAAATAGAACAATGGACAGGCCAATACTTCAACAATCAATAAAAAAACCAAGTTAGATGCAGTTTTTGCCAGGTAGATAACCGAACGGTCCAAAGGTATCAGCAGTATGCCGTCCAAACCGGCATCTTCCTTTTCTGCAGCAAACGAACGGTTCAGCCCCAGAAGTGAGGTGAAGACCAGCATCGCCCAGACTAAACCTCCACTGATCTGGATGATGTTGGATTTGATAGTACTCTGAGACAAAGCGGCCCCGAAGATGACTAAAACCAACAATGAATAAAGGCCCATCGACGTCAGCATGTCACGGGTATGTGACTCCTGGCGCAGATCCTTGACAAATAAGACAGCGAACTGTCGGATGGCTGATGGACGGTTTGTCATGCCAAAGCAACCCCGACCAGTTCACGGTAAAGACTGCTGAACAAGTCTCTGTCGATCGCGGGTTTCTCCTCATAAAAGACGAGTCTACCTTGGGATAAAACCATGACGTGGGTTGCGCTATCAAACCCCCGGGTCAGGTCGTGGCTGACCATGAAAAAGCTCTTACCCGGACGGACCCGTTCGATTAACTGGTCGAAGATTTCGACCGCCCGCGGATCGAGCCCGGAATACGGTTCGTCTAAAAAAAGCAGCTCCGGATCATTCACCAATGCTCTGGCAATCGCTATCCGCTGGGTCATGCCACGAGAGAAGCTTTTCACAGTGTCATGACGGCGGCCCGTCAGTTCTACCAGATCAAGCAACTCTTTAACACGTTGTGCTGGATCAACCACTCCGTAGAGTTTTGCATAAAGCATCAGGTTTTCTGCGGCAGTCAGATCCGGGTAGAGCATTGACCGGTGCGAAATCACTCCGATGTAGCGGCGCAGTGACTCGGTTTGCTCCTGTATGTCATGACCTAGGACATGGGCACTGCCTTGGCTAGGACGAGCCAGTGTCGCCAGGATACGCAGCAGAGTCGACTTGCCAGCTCCGTTGGGGCCGAATACAGACAGGAATCCAAATCGTGGCAGTGTAAAGCTGACATCGTCGAGGGCCTTGCGAACACCGAAACTCTTTGTCAGGCTCGTGGCAATAATCGCTGCCGATAGAGAGTCGGGTGGAAGGCTATTTTGCTTTTGCCTCATCGATTGCTACCTCTGCAACTGGTTCGCTGTCCTTCTCCTCTTCGTTGATTATTTCTGTAGTGTCGATCGGCTGAGCGGTTGTGGTTTCTGCTGTTGCCTCTTCTACGGTTTCATCGGCTTTTCTGACCTTTGGACGACGCTGGCCTACTGCGGCTACAGTTGTACCAGCCATTAATACTACAAAACCCAGCCAAACCAGATTGATCAGTGGGTTTACACGCACATCCAATGAGAATGCACCATGTGTGCTGACTCCATGGTAGACGACAAACAAATCCTCACCGATAAAGCTTAGAGTCGCAGCATTGTATTTCCGCTGCTGGGTCATCGCTGTCAGTTCGATACTCGGATGTACTTCGCCAATCAACTTGCCATTCTTAAAAACTGCGAAATTCACACTGTAGACAGTCGCATTTCCTCCTGCTGACAAAACAATGTCATTCGACTGGTACTTTAAGATATATCCTTTGATAACCAGATCATTGCTGGCTGTGTCTGTCTCCATATCATAGGCTATATATCCGACAGCCTCAGTGACATACATCGATGAGCCAATCAATCCAACCAAAATAACAGCGATCCCCAGGTGAGACAAAAAGCCACCCATCATCGCTGGTTGGCGACGCAGCATCTGGCCAAAAGACAGCAAGGCATTGACAGATCGACTGCGGGAATATGCTCCAGTAGCCCGACCCAGCAGGAACAGTGAGTTAAAGAACAGCAGGCTGGCGACTAAGAAGCCGATGATTGTCAATAAGTAGTAATACCAGCGTGGCCCGGCATCGATGTAACCATCGAGGTTTGCGATATTGTTTGCCAGCGCATACTCATAAGCTGGTGCCAGGTAAGCTATAAAATAGACCATCAGCAAGCCGAATAGGACTGCTGCACAGGCGGCAGGCAGTTTTGCCTTGCGGATGAAGGATGCACGGTCTACCCTACCCCAGACCAACAAGGGACAGACAGCCATTACCAGACAGTACAAGATGCCCATCGGGCGTGCTATGGCGTTATACGAAATGCTGGATAGTGATTGGCCGGCAAAAGGCATAAAGCCAGGCAGTGCTGGTGCCATTGTCAGATAGGTGATTAATACAGCAACAATGACCATGGCAACGTTGTTGAAAAAGTAGGCTGTGTCTTTAGTCAGCATCTCATCTGCTTCATCAGTGGTTGTGCTGGCAAAGCTCTTTCGCCGCCAGAGCAGACCGACCGCCCCAGCCAATACAGATACCAGGATTAAAAAGCCGAACAAGGCCAAAGAAACCGGGTCAGACTCAAAGGCATGAACACTGTCGATAATTCCGGAGCGGGTGATGAATGTTCCGACAATCACAAAGGCGAATGCCAGACAGGCCGACATCACACTCCAGCGTTTGTAGGCTCCCCTTTGGCGATAGACTGTAAAACTATGGACCAGTGCCACTGCCAGCAGCCAGGAGAGCAGGCTGGCGTTCTCCACTGGATCCCAGCCCCAATAGCCACCCCAGCCTAATACGACATAAGCCCAGATTGCCCCTAAACCGATTCCAGCCCCTAAAAACAGCCAGCTGGCTAGAGCGTAGCGCACGCTTTTATCCACCCATTGACGAGAATCGTCATTGACGATCACTGCTGCCAAGGCATAGGCAAACGGCACGGTCAGACCGGCGTAACCAATAAACAAGGTAGGTGGATGCAATACCATCGCCCAATGCTCCAGCAGTTTATTCATTCCCCAGGTCAGTGCTTGACCAGTCAATTGTCCCTGTTCATCAAGATATATGCCTGGTGTTGCCGTAAAAGGCTGATTGGCTGCAGAGAATACCAACACCCCCAGGAAGGCAGCAAGCACAAGCTGACTGACTGCCAGAGCGACATTGTCCAGTCGGTTGAGATTTCGGATATTTCTGATTGCCACTGACAGGTTGAATAATACAATCAACCATGCCCAAAACAACAGCGATCCACTGCGTCCGCCCCAAAGCCCGCTGAGCAGGTACAGCCATTGTAGTGAGGAATCAGTGATGGCCCTATTTTGTATAACATAAAGAATAGAGTTGTCGCCAGACATGAAACAGAATACGAGGATCAAGCAACAGGCGGTCAGAGCAACTGCTGAGATGATCAGGGCAATATGCCCCAACCAGGCGATGTTTTGAAAATAACTGGAGCCGGTGGGTGTAGTGCTGCTTGCTGTCTTCGGCTTTTGATCAGACTTGTTAGTCAGAGAGCCGACGGACAGAGCAATTATCGATATGATACAGGCCAGTAAAGCCAGAGCTAACCCTGCTGACCCGATTACAGCGATTGTCATGTTACTCCTTTAGTGCGATATCAGTTGCATGAAAACGTCCAGTAGAATCCAGCGTACCGGTCAAGACGAGGGTCGCACCGTCAGTAATGCCAGACGACAAACCCCCTTCGTAAAGCACAGCCAACTCATCGTGGCTGACTGGGTCGATAACCGTCAGCCGAACTTCGGAAGTGACCGGGTTGATGCTTGACGGCTTGACCAAGCCACTGACCTTTACTGGCAAGCCAATAACACTGTCGCCATATGCCATTAGTTCTGAGACCTGGAGTGCGTCAGTTGCACTTTCATACTTCGATGGGCATTTAGTTACCAACTGGCTGGCGATCAAGGTACCGTCCTCTGACATCGTACCTGTACAGATTGCGGTGACTTGATTGCCGAAAGTCGCTGACATGGCACCTTGATATATGACTTTGAGATGAGTCTCGGGTTGGCTTTCATCATAAATTGAGAATACAAGACTGTCGCCCTCGTACTCTAAGGAATCATCGACTACCAATCCTGTGACTTGGACACGTTGGCCGGAATAACTTCCACTGGCAGCTTCAGCCACACCGATAACCTTTGAACCAGTCGCCCCCTGGACAACTGCCAAGACTACGATGATTGCTATTATGATAATGCCTGTAACCACAATCAAGCGGCGACGCAAACTACGATTCAACCTGATCCTTTCTCGGATACACCAGATCTTCAACTGGTCGTTTTGCCTAGTCGGACTGCTTCGTTAAGCCTTGAAGATTAATTCTAGCAGGAAACCATTGGCCGAAAAGAACTGTGAGGTAAAGGTAAGTTTACACTATGCCAGATCATTCCAGCTGTTTTTCTTACTTCCTTACAATGACAGATGGGAAATCCTTGAGGTTTTCGGAGTTATTGGCCAAAAAAGCTCGTTATGTGCAGTTTTCTATCGATTTCATACATACAGAATTCTGTCTCAACTCATCTACCTACAGGTTTTAATTGTGGAGAAAACCTTTTGCTTTGTTACAAGCTAAACAGCCATACAAAGCGAGCCTTTTTGGCCAATAACTCTGATAGCTTGATTGACATTGGAAGTGCTAAATCTAACTGTGCCTGACATGGCACTTCCAATGTCAATCAAGCCCGAATTGCCCAAGAAAGCCTGCTGTGCCATGAGAAGACGAAAATTTAGCACAAAATCGCATTCACGTACGATTTCTTGTAGTAAATTCCATCGAATACTAGGCTTTTCGGCTCATTATGGCCCATATTCTCGAGCAAAATCGTACGTGAACGCCATTTCGTACTATTATTTAGCGATTCTGTGGCAAGAGGCTTATTTGGAATGCTTGGCTGACCACTTGGCGCTTGATTGACATTGGAAGTGCTAAATCTGACTGAGTCTGACAGACCAAATGCTAGTGCAGCTGCACTTGGATTGTCATAGTTCAAGGAGCATTCTAAGGTGCATTGCACACTACACGCTTTTTTTTGTACCAAAAGTGGACTTGTGTAGTGGGTTTTACCGCTGAGACGCCCAAATACAATGGAATTCAATTGTATTTAGGCGTTTATCCACTACACAAGTCCACTTTTGGGCCATTTTTTTTGAATTGGCTGTTTACGTGCCTTAGCGAAGCTTGGCTGAGAAGAGCGGGGCCGACCTGGGCCTGCCTTAGATTTACCCTGATGTCCAAAACACCTCTTGCGTGTGAGTGAGTGAGCTATTCCGTATGTAGTATCAAATGTAGATCAGAATTGGATGAAAACTGAGGTGATCGGATGACTGACAGGATCAGACTGGCAAGAGTTGAAAACATACTTATCGCTTAGAGGTTTTGACCAGAAAGCATCTATTGCTGTATGCGAATAAAAAACCGCAATGTCACTTCTCCACAAACCTTGACAATTCTTCATGGCATTAATGCAAGCGGTCAGCGATCAGCAGCCAAGCACGGTCAGCGTCACGTCGCCGGAATCCATGCTTCTACAAGCATTAGAAGGTTTTGTGGCACAAAACCACATATTGTCTGGACAGAGCCATGTGGTGGCTGGCTGAAACATGTGATGGCGGAGGAGGTGATTATGACAATGGAAGTCAATCGAAGTGCAACTGTATTAGCACTTGCTTTGTCAGAGTCAGTCAGATTTAGCACTTCCAATGTCAATCAAGCCACTTCTATTGCCTCGATTGTCTCAAAACCACGCGTGCCATAATAATGCGAAAATTTAGTACGAAATGGCGTTTACGTACGATTTTATTCGGGAATTTGGGCCATAATGAGCCGAAAAGCCAAGTATTCGATGGAATTTAGCGATCAAATCGTACGTAAGCGCCATTTCGTACTATTATTTAGCGATTCAGTGGCAAGGGAGTTTTATTACACGCAAGACAGTTTGTTCTGCTTGATTGACATAGAAAATGCTGGAATTGGGCAGTGTGTTTATATCCAACATTAACGTAGTAAGCTCAGGTTTAGAGCTTGCTTGGATTTAGCGGAATGCGTGGAGGCTGAACTTGACAGACTAGCCAAACGACGCTGGTATCTGGTATAAACTGTCAGATGGAGCCGTCACATATGTGGTTATCATTATATCTACCTTGTCGTATCAGGTATTTCCCTGCCTGTGTTTCTGAGGCAATTGAGCAACTATCACTGCAGCAAACATCAAAAGACAACCAAACAATTCACGACCAGACAAGACCTCATGTAGCAGCACCATGCCACCAAGCACACTGAAGACCGCTTCCAGACTCATGATAATGGCAGCAGCAGCGGGCGGTAAGCCCTGCTGCCCGATGGCCTGGAATGTGAAGGCTACCCCAGTCGACAGTATGCCGGCATATAGAATCGGCACAGCTGCCTGGTATATTGTTGGCAAGTCGAATACTCGATCGACAAAAAACGCATCCAACCAGGGAGTTGCCAACAAAGCCAATGATCCAGCAAAAATGAATTGCACCACACAGAACTTCAAGACTTCACGTTGGCTGATCGCTCCAACAAAGCGATCTACAGCTAAAATATGCCCTGCCCAGAAGAAGGCACCTATTATGATGATCAGATCACCCGGTTCGATAGTCAGGCTTTTGGTGATCGACAGAAAATATATACCGGCAAACGCCATGACAACACCGATCCAGGTGTTCCAATGAGTTTTATTGCGAACTATTATGCCTAAGACCGGTACTAAAACAATGTAGAGAGCTGTCAGGAAGCCGGCCTTTGAGGCTGATGTGAATACTAAGCCAACCTGTTGGAGAGCCCCTCCTATAAAGAGGAAGAGACCACAGATCACTCCTGCTTTCACTAATTGCCGCCGCGGCATAACAGGCCAGGCTGTACTTTTATCGGTATTGTTCCTTCTGATCAGGCGACTGATCAGCAGTAATGCCAAAAGTGTCAGTGCTCCCAGCCAGAATCGCATTCCAGCAAATAGAAACGGCCCGATATAGTCCATACCGACTCGTTGAGCAACAAAGGCGATGCCCCAAATAAAGGCAGTCAGTAATAACACCAAGCTGCTGCGGACGGGATGTCGGCTTTTTTCTATCGGCATTTGTTGGCTAATCTTTTTCTCGGTATACTCGGTCTATTCTCTGGATGAAAGCAGGCAGACTAGTTGTCCAACCAGCCCCAGCCTTCCGGACGCTCCCAATCACGCAGCATGCCCATCAGATCGGTGGTATCCAATGCATCGTTGATACCTCGATAATGGTCGACAAAGCCGTTGGTGATCGGCCAGGCCCGTCCACTGGTGATATCTGTACCACCCAGACTGGGCGACAGCGGTTCCTGTTGTCTTTTGTATTCAGAGCGCTTAACCTGCTCAAGAATATTCCAACACAACTCTCGATCAACCGGATCACCGCCGGGAGTGTTAGCGATGATGTCACAAATCTGGTCCAAGCCCATCCGATCCTCTATATGCAAGCGTAAAATTCGGTCCAGCACCTCATAAGGAGGCAGATCATCGGTGTCTAATTGCCCAGCAGACAATTCGGCAGATGGCGGCCGGTCGATCACAGAGGACGGTATCACAGCTCCAGCTTGGTTACGCCATTGGGCTAGCCCGTAAATGTCGGTCTTGTAGACATTGCCAAACGGTGCGAATGCTCCAGCAGTGTCTCCATATAATGTGGAGTAGCCCATGGCTCTCTCAGACTTGTTGCTGGTGTTGATGACCATCCAATCGAAGGTGTTGGAAAGGTGCATCAAGTAAACCATGCGTAGGCGTGCCTGTAGGTTCTGTCGGGCTGTCTGGCTTCCTGATTCGCCGATGGCTTGAATAGACTCTGCTTCGATTGCTGCAGTCGGCCCGTTGATCGGCATGGTCAAGGTCGAAATACCAAGATTGCCTGCCAATTCATATGCATCTTGAATACTGCTGGGAGAACTGTAGCCTGATGGCATAATCAAGCCATGGACATTTTCTGCTCCTAATGCATCGACAGCCAAGGTAGCTGTCAAAGCAGAGTCTATGCCACCGGAGAGACCAATTACCACTTCAGTAAAGCCATTCTTCTGTACATAATCACTCGTTGCCAATTTCAAAGCTTCCCAGTCTGCTTCATAGGGTAATAAAGGCTTGACCGGTGATCGGTCAGCAGCAATCGCTGCAGCTAATCCCGCGCGCGTCTCAATAGCTTGACTGCCTGCTTTGGCTCGGATCGGTATCGCCAGGTTCTGCTTGATGATACCGATATCAAAGGCTGGAGCGGCCTCGGCAATCGAACCATCTGGGCCAATCACCAGGCTGCCTCCGTCAAAAACGACATCGTCCTGTCCTCCGACCAGATTTGCCACAACCACCCAAGCCTGGGCTTCTGTTGCCACCATCCGCAAGTCAGACAACAATCCTGATGACGACAGCATGCCTTCAGTACCGCTATATTCTTTGGCCAGCATGGCAATCAGTAAGTCGCAGTCCTGGTATTCGGTACCGAAGTCTGGCAGACAGTCCAAAAAGACTGCCACCCTGGCGTCGTTGATCTTGACTTTCAGTGAAGAAACTCCTTCATCAAAACCTGTCTCAGAGTCGGCAGCAAATCCCAATGCTCCACCCATGCCAGCCTGGCAGTAGATGGCCTCGGCTTCCGCCATATCGATATGCCAACCAAAGGACTGTGGAACCACTGTCCCAAACAGGCAGGGCAATCTGGCAGCTCGGATGAACTTTCTGGCCACATCCAGGCATTCAGCTCCAAATGCCGTGGAATACGACAAGCCATCGAGTGGTAGCCCAGATAAGGCATAAGCTGGAAAAACCACCAGATCAGGTGGGTAAGCCGAGTCAGCGAGCTGGTCAACAACCGAGAGCATGGCATCAGCATTAGCAGCCAGGCCACCAACAATGGGATTATTTTGAGCAACAGCGATATACACGCCGGTCTTCTCCTTATTATGTATGAATGTGCGGATAAGGACTGATGAATAATTATCGCACAGGCTCAGCAAAAAGGCTGTAATATGCCAAAAAGGCATTCCGATTCTATGCTGGTCGTTGGCCCATGACCAGGATAAACGATCGTTTCCGCTGGCAGTTTGGCTAATCGTCTTAAGCTGGCAAGCATTTCATGAGCATCACCGGTTGGCAGATCGGTACGGCCATGGGCTCTGAAGAACAAGGTGTCACCACTGATCAGTTGTTGGCCTGAGTGATCGTACAGGCAGATGCTACCTGCTGAATGCCCGGGTGTATGCAGCACCTCGACTGAACAACCGCCGATGTCCAAACAGTCACCATCATCGACTTCCTTGATCGGCCAGGCAGCTGGAGGTTCTGGTTGTCCGGCTGATTGGATTTCCCAGCTAACGATTATAGGCTCGGCGTCCATTCGCCCGACGATTACACTGACCGGGTTAACCGCTAGCAGGGCAGCCAAAGCCCCGATGTGGTCATAATGACGATGAGTACAGATAGCACCTTTCACTGCCAGACCTTGTAGAGCCGATTGTAGTTTCGGCCAGTCATCAGCCGGATCCACAACCCAGACTTGATTTGTGACACCAGGTCCTTTCAGCAGATAACAATTGGTAGTAAAACCAGACTGGTTACCGACAGTCAGAATGACAGTTTCAATCTGCAAGGCTTTGTCATTGAAATTCATAGCAGAGGTTATTTGCGTTTCCGAATGGTTTCACCGGGATGCAGACGACGGGCATCGATCACTCCTTCGACGCCACGCAGGTCGCGCAGGATCCGTGTGATGTGATCGATCTCCGAGACTTCGAAGGTATAGCGCATTTCAACTATACCGTCTTTGTGTGCCTGCATACTGGCACTGGTCATATTCACTCCGCTGGAGGCCAGAGCTGATGTGACGTCTTCATACAGTCGCAGGCGGTCGGCAGCTTCAACAAAAACCTCGACGATATAGGTATTGGCGCTGCCTTCCGCCGCCCAGCTGACCGGGATGATGCGTTCTGGAGATAAAGCCAAAGATTGAGCATTCGGGCAATCCTGACGATGAACGCTGACCCCTCGCCCACGGGTGACAAAACCTAAGATCTCGTCTCCCGGAACCGGGTTGCAGCAGTGAGCCAGGCGCACTAAGACATCATCCAAACCTTTGACGATCACGCCTGATGAAGGTCTTTTAACCGAAGCGCGTGTTGAGCTACGGATCTGCTGCGGTGTACCGGTAGCCCTGCCGATGGAGAGCAAGTCGCCTGGTGTCACTTGGCTGGCTGCCTCATCGTTGGCCAGCTCTTTCAACAGCCGGTTAGCCACTTGGCGAGCAGAGAGCTTGCCGGCGCCAATCAGGGCCAGCATGTCATCCGGAGTGCCATCGACCATGGTAGCAGCCGTCTTCTTCATCACCTTCTGGGAGCGCGTTGAAGAGATACCCAGGCCATGGCGACGCATCTCAGAGCCTAACAAATCCCGTCCATGCAAGATGTCGTCTCCCCTACCTTGCTTGGCCAGGTAAGAGCGGATTTTAGAGCGTGCCGAAGAGGTCTTGACAATAGCCAGCCAGTCCTGTGAAGGGCCGGTTTGCTTCTGGGTTAAAATCTCAACTCGATCACCCATTTGCAATTGGTAACTGAGCGGTACTATCGAGCCGTTAACCTTGGCACCCACGCAGTGATGGCCGACTTCGGTATGAATGGCATAGGCAAAATCGATCGGTACCGAACCCACCGGTAAACGGATAACATCGCCATTTGGAGTAAAAACAAAAACTTCGGTGTAATTCAGATCCTGTCTCAACGTCTCCATGAACTCACGTGGATCATCAGTGTCTTCTGTCCACTCCAACATCTGACGCAACCACCAGAGCTGCTCATCGAGCTGGCGATCGGTGTCAAACCTTTCTCCTTTATATCGCCAATGAGCTGCAATACCGTATTCGCTGACATGATGCATCTCTGTAGTCCGAATCTGGATTTCCAGATGTCGGCCGGCTGGGCCAATCACAGTGGTATGTAAGCTCTGGTAACCATTCAGTTTGGGCATCGCAATGTAGTCCTTGAAACGGGCGATATCCGGAGTCCAGAGGGCATGGACTGCTCCCAGGCAGGCGTAGCACTCATTGACCTGATCGACGATGATACGTACAGCGATAAGGTCGTAGATCTCGGAGAAGTCCTTACCTTTTTGAGCCATTTTCTGGTAGATCGACCAGAGGTGCTTAGGCCGCCCAGTGATCCTGGCATCGATACCCAGTTTGGCGATCTCTTCCGATAAGACAGCAATCGTCTCCTGGAGGTAAGACTCCCGGACACTGCGCGACTCATCAACCATCCGGCTGACCTGATGGTAACGAGCTGGTTCCAGATAGAGGAAAGACAAGTCCTCTAATTCCCATTTGATCGAGTTGATACCTAACCGATGTGCCAGTGGAGCATAGATTTCCAGAGCCTCACGGGCTTTGAATAACCTGCGATCCTCACGCAGAGCTTGTAAGGTACGCATGTTATGCAACCGATCAGCCAGTTTGATAACAATCACCCGGATGTCTTCGGACATCGCCAACAACATCTTCCGTAGGTTAACGACCTGCTGTTGGGACAAAGACCCAACTTCGATGCGGGTGATCTTTGTTACTCCATCAACCAGGTCACGGACTGTTTTTGAGAACTGCAGCTCGATCTGATCCAGTGAGATGCCAGCATCTTCAACCGTATCATGCAATAAAGCGGCACAGATTGTGTCGACATCCATTTTCAACTCAGTCAAAGTCAAAGCAACCTGTAAGGGATGGTTGACGAAGGCTTCGCCAGATTTTCGAATCAGCCCGCTATGTGCTTGATCAGCAAACTCAAAGGCCTGCTTAACCAGTAAGACATCATCAGGTTCAAGATAGGTTGCGACCTGTTCATAGAGACGCGCCTGGGCTTCCAAAAGCGTTTCATCGTGTCCTTGTATGACTAAGTCGTCAATCATTAATTCGCTCCCCAGGCAGTATCGGCCCTTGGATCAAATACTCAATCGCAGATGAATCAGCGGTCAACAACCATTCACTGAAGGTTGTGAACTCGGCCATTTCATGATACGCCTCCAGATAGCGACTGGAAGCCTGCAGCTCAACTTTGTGCTGGTTCGGAGTCAGGCGGATCTGTCGCCTGAAACCAACCATTTCCAGCTCAATCAATTCCAGTTCCTGAAAGACGATCAAACCGACAGCGACCTGCTGGGCAGATAAAAGATGCTCGGGGTCAAGCCGACCAGCACCTTCTGCCAGGCTCTCGTCAGGCAAGTCGATCATCGGTAAACTGGCTGAAAGCCCATTCAAATAGCGATAAAGCGCGGCCAGACCTTCACGCTCCGGCAAGCTGTCTGCCAACAGACGGCGGTTGTTCTCAAAGTCAGACGCTTCGACTAACAGATGGATAAAAGCAGTTCGCCCGTCGCGACCAGCACGACCAGCCAATTGGTTTAGAGCAGAGCGTGAGAAAGGTGGATGATAGACCACCAGGTGACGTATACCTGGAATATCGATTCCTTCTCCAAAAGCTGACGTACAGACCAAACAGCAGCAACTGGCTTCTCTGAAAGCCTGTTCAAGCTGTTGCCTGAGATCGCGTTCTAAACCGGCATGATAAAAGCTGATCTCGGTCGCCAGATCAGGCAGGGCTTTTCGCAAGTCACGGACCAGGAAACGGGCAGCATCACGGCTG
>JAITUO010000013.1 GCA_031286245.1 Coriobacteriales bacterium | reverse complement strand
AGCGAAAAAGGTCTGGGACTTCAACGATATTTTCGAAGAACTACCGGAGGGAGCAGTGGCTACATTCTCAAATGGTTTTGAGCTGGATGTCGCTAAGCAGGTTGATGCCTGGAGTCAGGTGAGCTTCGAAGAAAACAGTGCGTGGTCGGCTGAGATGATATTCGACGATGGCATACTCTACAGAGTTTGGTATGAACTGGTTGGGGTCACCATCAATGGCCAATCTGTCAATACGATTAACTTCAAAGCACACGCGAACAGGGAGTACATCGTAGAATTCACCAATAAGTTTTTCAAAGAGCAGGCCTTGGATGACCCGACTTATACAGTTGATAAGGTCTGGTTAGATGAGAATGGTGCACCCATTTCATTTGCTTTGGTGAATAGCCGGACAGGCGGAGCAAGTGTAACATTCTCAAGCTCGATCGACGGTGTTATTCAGCTTAATACGGTATATACAGTAGACCCGTTCACTACTGTAGAAATCACCGAGGGTGATGTAGCACTGTATCATGGTTACACCATCGACGGAGTCTATTACCCCGACGCTAAGTTCGTCCTCGATTATGCGATTCATACCGTTGATGGAGTCGATTACGCTGGTGCTGAGTTTGTAGCTGAAGATGGTATGGATTATGTGGTCACCCTCTATAACAAGCTCGTACTTGGCGATCCATATGTCCCGCCAACCATATTAATCACAGAGAAAATCCCTTCAACCGAACACTTTGATCTTTGGTGGCAATATGGTGTTTTATGCTACTCATCCAATACGACTCCAAATGGGGAGTATTTCATCGGTTTTGCTCCAGACTTCTGGGACAAATACGATAAAGCCACAATCGGCTTCGGTGTTGCTAATGATATCGAGTTCACTGCAATCTTTACCAAGGATAGTACTAATGTAGGCGGGTATGTTTTCTATGCTATCCCGGCAGACTGGACTCCGCATTATTCCAATGGTGTAGGCTTTGTTGGGGAAGAGATTCGGGGAGTTTGGTTTGATAACCCATTTGGCACTGGTTCTCGCCAAGCTTACTTCCTGGAGATAGTGCTCAAGCCTTAGCAGGTTGCTTTTAGCCAGGTAATTTGTAAGTTTTCGAAGTGTTATGTATGAATAGTCATTGAGCCATGTGCATTTATCCGGGGGCTTATCGGTAATGGTAAGCCCCCGGATTGTTTGATTAAGTAGATGTGCTTTTATGGATATGAATTGGTTTGAAATATCATAAAAGTGACAGTGTGGATTCTTTGCAAGCAATACCGATATGCAAAATGCTAGAATAGATGCCTTATTGTAACAGCTGGAGAGGGCGGGCAAATGGTGCCTGAGCAGTTTAAACTCTTTTCTCCGCAGGGGCGCAGTTTCACAGAATTAGCTTGGCTGGCTGGTTTTTATGATAGATAATTCCATCCGCCAACGTTTTAGATACCCCCGCGAAAGATATCAGAATACCAGCCTCAACAGGATACTATCATGATTGAGGTTGTCGAAAAAGCAGCTGATCTGGATAGCCGAGCGGTCGCTGCCAAGTCTTCGGAAGTTGCTGCTGAACAGCTGATCCGGGATTTCAAGCCCTATTTATTGGGGCTTGCCGCCCGGTATTCTCCACATTATGACGAGTATCAACGCGAAGAATTCTACAGTACCGCAATGATCGCCTTCTATGAGGCCATTCAAAATTATGATGCGAGCAAGGGGCATTTCTTTCCCTTTGCTGAACGTGTCACTCGCTCGCGGATAATTGACAGTATCCGAAAAATCTACCGTAGCGAAGGTAAAACTGTGCCTTTGGATAATGATGACGATGAGCAAACATCTGCCCAATCGTCTGCTGTGGAGGAGATATCGATCAGCCAGTTCCTCATGGCTAGCCGACAGCAGCTCCTGTTAGATGAAATCGAGCAATTCAAGGCAGAGCTCAGTGCCTGGAAGATTACTATGGACAGCCTGGCACGACAGTCACCGAAACGGGATAAGCAACGCGAAGTTTATAAGAAGGCCATCGCATTAATAGCAAAAGACCCAGATATCGTTCAGACGATACAGCTAAAACGCTATTTCCCGATCCAGGCTATCTCAGAAATTACCGGATTACCCCCGAAAAAGCTGGAGCGTGCGCGAATATTTATACTGTCATCACTGATTATCATATTGGGCGACTACGAGGTATTATCTGAGTATGTCGGTGAGAACGGGATTTGAGATGAAGGCAGTAATAATCAGCCATGAAGATAATGGTACATATGTACTGGACCGCACAGGCTCGTTTCGGTATGTGAAAGGTTATGCCACAAAGCCTGTCGGACTTGAGATTGAGCTGACCGCCCAGCCGGTACAGATCAACCGCATCAGGACCATGGCGGTTGCTGCCAGCTTTGTATTGGCTTTGATGGTCGGCAGCTTTGCATGGCTTTGGAATGCCGAGAAGTACTCTGTATATATGGACATCAACCCCAGCGTGGTGATGAAGTTCAACTATTTCGACCAACTGATTGCTGTAGATCCGGTGAATCATGATGGCGAAATACTGCTGGCGGACTTGGTGCTGAAAGGGCCAGCCTGCGATGTTGTGATCACATTGATACAGGCAGCTGAACAAGACGGATACCTAGATATGAAGAGTGATCCGCCTTTGGTTCTGATCACTGTGATTGCCAATAACAGCAATGTTGCCGAGAAACAGACGGTAGCCATTGTTGATGCGCTGTTCACACAAGGCCTGCCAGATTTGGCTATTATTCAAGCCTGCAGCCCAGAGTACCGCGACAGGGTAGTAGATCTGGGAGTATCTCCGGGCAAGTTGTTATTAGCCGAGCGGTTGCAGGCAGCCGACCCGAACCTGGTGATTGAAGACCTCGTACTACTGCCAACTAAAGAGCTATTAGCAGCAGCAACTGGAGTAGTCAGCGACGATGGTGAGTTCTATTATTGGGATAAGGACAACCCGAATCAAGGTCCAGGTAACAACAACGGTAAGGAAGTTGAAAATCCCAACCAGGGAGCTGGAAACAACAGTGGCAATAATGATCCTAACCCGAATCAGGGTGCAGGCAACAACAACGGCAACAATACTCCCAACCCGAACCAAGGAGCTGGTAACAATAACGGCAAAGATGATCCAAACCCGAACCAGGGAGCTGGCAACAATAGCAGCACTACAACCAACCCGAACCAGGGACCAGGTATAAGTTCCGGTAATCCCGATCCGAATCCGAATCAGGGGCCAAACAGCAGCATCGGGAACACTGATCCAAACCCGAACCAGGGGCCGGGGCATAATAATGGTAATCCCGATCCGAACCCGAACCAGGGGCCGGGGCAGAATAATGGCAATCCCGATCCGAACCCGAACCAGGGGCCGGGTAGTAATAACGGAAATCCTAATCCAAACAAGGGGCCGGGACATAATAACGGGATGAAATAACACATCTGGATCGGGGCTTGCTGATGGGCCCCGATCCGCTTCTTTCTGCAAATAATATCTACCAGAGACTTGATTTCAGCCTTGACCGCTGATTGACTTGTAATAATAAAAGCATTTATTGCGTTCTGTGAGCATGGACTGAAAAACAGTCTCTGCTGCTGCTTTAACGATGTTTAATAACCTGAAAAAATCAAGCCCCCCCAAAGCCCCAAAAACTGTCGTCGGGTGTTTTCAAGCTCCCTTGCCACAGAATCAGTATAAAATAGTACGAAATGGCGTTCACGTACGATTTGACATGTAGATTTCTATCGAATTTAGCCTTTTCAAGAGCTTTATCGCACTTATTCCACCTTAAAATCGTACGTGAACGCCATTTCGTACTAAATTTTTACGTTATTGTGGCACGCGCGTAATTTTGGGACATAACCGTGACATAGCGGGACATAGCGATGGTTATGAAAACATCTATCGAAGTGCAAGGTTTTGTACATGGCACCTGGTGTATACCGGCGATATTGATGATGTTAAGTACGTTTACCTGGATTCTGGCTTCTAGCAGTAGCCGTCTGCAGGAACCTAGCCGGCTACTATTAGAAAAACCTTGATCGTCTCCACACTATTTTTTTATGCTAAACTAATGGATTGAAATTGGGAGGTACCACTAATCCCCAATACCGCGCTAGTAAACAAAGTAGAAATGAACCATGTGCGCGCTAAAAACCGTTAAAAAAGCATCGACTAAGGCTTCCAGCCGCATTCCTGAAGTGTCTGCACGTGAGGCTGCGAAACTACGCTTGGCTGATCGTAGACAACAGGCCATGCAAGCTGTTCAGTCAACCAATCAATCTGCTGTGCGACGCAGAGACCAAGATTATTACAAGCAACCAGACGACCGCAACAGACAGTCCGAAAATCGTCAGCAAAGCAATCAAACCAGATCTCTCAGACTGGCTACTGACCAGACTGGCAGTCCGCTGAGGATTATCGGCGGTAGAGCCAGTGAGACAAGCGAAAGTGTCGAAACAACAAAACATCGTCGTATCACCGTAAAAAATAAGCAAAGCCGTTATCTTTTACCTGTTAACCTCAGTATCGTTTTAGTCGCTTGTATCCTGGCTGGTTTTTTGATTTATCCAGCGCTCACAGATTGGTGGCATGTACGACGCAATATCGATCTACTTGAGGCTGAAAGCACTGCCTTAGCTGTTCGCAACGGCCAGATTCAACAGCAGATTGATGCATTAGCTACTCCAGAGGGTATCGCTAGTCGAGCACGTGAACAATATGGTTGGGTGATGCCAGGTGAGCGAGCAGTCAATGTCACTGGCTTGACATCTAACGACAGTTCCACTGCCTTGCCGGAGAATATCGCTTCTGGGACAGTGCATCCTGAAATCGATTGGATCACTGAGACCTTGGATTTCGTCTTAGGTTATCAATATCCATCTCCGCCACCTGCTGCTGCAGATGACGTGATCATCGGTCTGTAAGTCATGCGACTGGCGGCACTGGATTATGGCACAGTGACATCCCGCCTGCTGGTCGCCGAAGTCGACGCAGGCCTGCTAAAACCTCTGCTGAAGAAGACCACTATCACACATATGGGTGAAAACCTGGCAGATACTAACAGTATCTCCGAAGCTGCTGCGACCAGGGTAGTTGAGGCCAGTATGGGTTTCTTGGCTGACATTGCTGCTCTTGATCTTATCGACTCGTTAGGCAGTAAAGACGAATCACTCGATAGTAAAGTCAAGACTAGCGTGGTGGCAGTAGCGACATCGGCAATGCGAGATGCTCTCAACAGTAACCAGTTGATTGATAAACTGGCAATACTTGGCATTAACGTCGAGGTGATCGCTGGTCAACGTGAAGCTGCCTTAAGCTTTGCTGGGACTTTGAGTGGATTTGCGTCTGAATCAATCATGGGTCAATCGATCCTGGTAGTCGATGTCGGCGGTGGTTCCACAGAGTTGATTGTCGGTAGAATCGAAACCAAGGACTCAGTCCCGCAGATACTAAGTGCGGCTTCTATCGATATCGGTGCCCGACGAGTGACGGATCGCTGGCTCAAGAGTGATCCTTCGACAAACTCAGAACTGGCTGATGCCCGGCAGTGGGTAAGACATCAGCTCAAAGACTGGTACGATGACATAAACAAGCAGGGATTATCAATTGATCACAGCATAGCTGTTGCTGGTACTCCAACAACACTGGTTGCTATCCGTGAGCAGATGGCAGAGTATGACCCTGAGTTGGTTCATGGACAAACCGTCACGAGCCAGGAACTTGACCGGATATTCCAGCTTTTAGCGTCGATGACAATACAGGAACGCTACTCGGTCGTCGGTCTGGAGAGAGGGCGAGCTCCTGTAGTGATAGGTGGCATCCTGGTATTAGATGAGGTAATGCGATTGGTTGGATTATCTGAAACCACTGTCAGCGAAACCGATATTTTGCAAGGCATCATTTTGGATACCTGGTTGAGAAGCACTATACCCTTGTTTTAGGAGGTTATGGCTCTCTGCTGGCGACTGGGGATAGCATTACGAAAAATTGTCTGTTGAATTCGTAGGTGAAATTTTGGTAGGAGTGGTGGGAGTCGAACCCACATGCCTTGCGGCGACGGATTTTAAGTCCGTTGCGTATGCCTATTCCGCCACACTCCCAATTGGAGGCTGTCTGATGAAATCCAATCTGCCAGCAGTCAGCAATGCAACTGGTTTGCTGACAGTCCGCTGAGATTTCTATCAGGCAATGATAGCAGAGACTATCTGGTATGCTACTGCCACTTGGTGACTTATAGCCTATAAATTGGTAATCCTGGAAATTTCGGAGTTTCTGGCCAAAAAGGGCCGCTATGTATAGTTCTCTATGGATTTCACACAAATAGAATTTTGTCGCAACTCGTCTACCTGCACTTTTAAATTGTGGAGAAAACCAGATCCGACGATGCTGGTCAAATAACCATACATAGCGGCCCTTTTTGGCCAGAAACTCCGAAATTTCCAGGATTTGCTAATGTAAGCAGCTTCGAATGGTAATTTCATACGGTGACTTCAAAGCCTGGACAATCCACAGTTTTCTGCATAACCAGTCGATGTGTCTGCCAAGTGTGCAGATATCTTGCGGCTGAGTTATTATATAAAAGCATATTCGGGTAGGTGGCGACAAACACAGACGTAGAGTCAAAAATGCATGTAGGTTCTGCGCAGACAGGAGTGTAGGGGTATGCATTGCATGATGCCAACTGTGACAATGCTGTTTATTGCGACAGTAGTACTGGTTTGTTACTATTGGCAGATTGTTTAGCATGATTCTTGAAATGTCATTGCCGGTTTGTTGGGTTGTACAACAACAGCAGGTTTGCTCCTGATCGGGGAGGATAAGGTTGCCGACTGAATATGTTGCCATTGTCTTTGGCTTGCTAGCTGGTGTGATGGCTGTCATTCCATTATGGTTGGCTATCAGATTGAGCAAGCGACCAGGGACATGGTTCAGTGCCAATGTTTTGACATCCGGGATGATTGCCCAGGGTATCAACCTGGCTTGGATGGTGGCAGTTGTTGTGGTTTGTATCCTGGTTGCCAAAGAAGTGTTGTTATGGTTCACGATTCCGGCTGTAGGCATCATGGTGGTTTTATATTTAGCCATCGTGGTCTGGTTGGTAGTGACGGGCAAGCGGGGCATGAAATGGTAGTGTGTCAAGGAGGCATACAGGTTTAATGGAAGAGTTCGATAGCGAATTATCCCATTTGATGGAAGACCTCAAGGGCATGGATATGTTCGATTTCGGCTGGGGATCGATTACTCCATTCACTGTCTGGACTTTTGTCGCGCTGATTGTTGTCTTTTTGTTGATCTGGCATCTACGTTCACGTATCTCTTTCATACCCAAACTGAGCTTTGCTTCCGCTCTAGAGGTTGCGGTTGACTATATCAAACGCGAAATTGGCGAAAACCTCTTAGGCCCAAGTGCACGCCAGCATACTCCTTTTTTACTGACCATTTTCTTTTTTATACTTGCGGGAAACCTGATCGGATTGATCCCCGGAGCGAAATCGGCTACCGGTACGATGTCCGTTACTTTGGTTTTGGCGGTCGCCAGTTTCCTGTATTTTAATATTGCCGGCATGCGACATGCTGGGGTCTTTCGCTATATCATATCGATTGCTCCAGCCGGAATTCCGCCTGGACTGAATGTCGTAGTCTGGGCGATTGAAGCATTCTCGATGACCTTGAGGATGTTCTCATTATCTGTGCGGCTGTTTGCCAATATGTTTGCCGGGCATCTGATGCTCGGTCTCTTTGCGCTGATGAGCAGCATGTATTTTCTGCCGATGATCCAGCAGTTCACTATTGATAACCTGGTCAGTGGTGTGTTGTCAGGTCTTTGGCTGTTGATCCTGATAGTAGTTTACGCGATGGAATTCATGGTGGCTTTTATCCAGGCTTACGTGTTCACGCTACTATCGGGGGTTTATATTCAGCTCGCTACCAGCGAGCACTGAGGTGACAATCGGGCTTGCCCCGATATGATTTGGTGACAATCGGGCTTGTCCCGTTGTACATATCAGACTGTGGTTGACCCACAGTAGACGATGACCGAGAAGGAATGATTACTCGGTCAGAGCAAAGGAGGCATTGTGACACTTTTGTACTACGCAGCGGTTGTTATTGCCGCTGCCGGCAGCATCGCTTTGATTGCTGTTTCTTCAAACCAAGCCATGTCCCGTCAACCGGAGATTCAAGGCCGGGTGTTCATCACCTTTATTCTGGGTGCGGCTTTCTGTGAGATGTTAGGCCTGCTCGGCTTTGTACTTGGCCTGGTCGGCTAACAATCAAGTATTAGCCATACTCGCGTTAGAAAGCTCATCTTCAGCCCCTGAGGGCTGACAGGAGGTTATGGTGAAGCACTACCATACGAAGCTACGGTTGGTGGCTGTGTCTACAGGCGCCTTGCTGACAGGACTCATCGCTCCTGCCTCAGCGTACGCTGAAACAGGTGAGGCTGCTGCCTCTGATTCAGGTGGATTAAGTCTGCTGATACCGAACTTGGGTGAATTCATCCCGATGCTGATTGGATTCATCATTTTATGGGCGTTGCTTGCTAAGTTCGCCTGGCCGATGATTCTAGACATGCTGGAGAAACGGGTCAGCACAATCAAAAACGATCTGGAGCAGGCCGAGACTGCGCGTATCCAGACTGCTCAGCTACTTGATGAGCAAAAGGAAATGATCACTCAGGCCCGTCAGGAGGCGGCGACGATTATCGCCGACGCCAAAGCTGCTGCTGAGGTAACTAAAGCAGAGATCGAAGCACAGACCGCTCAACAGGTAGAGATCATGCTGGCCAGAGCACGCGCTCTGATTGAACAAGAGAAAAAGCAGGCGATGCTGGAGCTCAGAGGTTCAGTAGCAGATATCTCGGTAGCATTGGCTGGCCGACTGATCGGCAGCGACCTGGGCGAGAGTGAGCATCGCCAGATTATCGAACGCTATGTAGCACAGGCAGGCAGTTTCGATGACAACTAGTACCAGGTCGACAATCACCGATATCTATGCCAGGGCTGTTTTAGGCCAGGCCATAGAATCAGATGACGCTAAACTGGCGATCGAACTGTCACGGTCGTTTGAAGAATTAGCTTGGACGATCATCAACACTCCAGGTTTGCGAGTCCATCTGATCGACAGTGGCTTGCCACTTGAAGTCCGCCTGGGATTGGTTGACAGGCTCTTTCCGGAGTTGGCTCCGGTCTTCTCCACAGTAATAAAACTACTGATCGAACGTAAGGAGTTGAAACTGCTCAGTACGATCAGTAACCGTTTTACCGGGCTCATCGAAGAGCATTTTGGGGTGGAAGTCATCGATGTCACCACCGTTGTTGTTCTGGATGACACCCTGCGACAAGCTATTGAAGAGAAATACTCCGCTCAGTTGAGCTGTCCGGTCGTCTTGCGTGAGCATGTCGACCCGGACATTTTGGGCGGTATCATACTGGAGATGCGCGACCGACGGATCGATGCGAGCCTGACTGCTCAACTTGTGCGAGCCCGCCTGGCGTTGACCAGTGAAACTATCGGAGGTGCAGATTAAATGGCAGAAATCACCGCAAGTGCCATTGATGCAGCTATACGCGAACAGCTGGAGGCTTTCGAACTCGGAGTCCAGTCGCGTGAAGTAGGCAGCGTTCTGCAGGTCGGAGACGGAATCGCCATTGTCTCTGGGCTACGCGACGCCATGGCTGGTGAGTTGTTGGAATTCGTCTCGTCGGGCGGACAGGTGATCTATGGCTTGGCTCAAAACCTGGATGAGAACGAGGTTGGCGCGGTTCTGCTTGGTGATGTCCGGCAGATCCGGGAAAACGATACCGTGCATACCACCAGCCGGATCGTCGAAGTGCCATCGGGCCTGGAGTTTTTGGGCCGAGTGGTCAATCCACTGGGAGAACCGCTGGATGGCAAGGGCCCGATAAATGCAGACGGATATCGACCTGTGGAATTCAGGGCTCCCGGAGTTGTTGAGCGCCAAGGAGTCAGTCAGCCGATGCAGACCGGTTTGATCGCCATCGACTCCATGATCCCGATCGGTCGCGGTCAGCGTGAACTGATCATCGGAGACCGCCAGACTGGAAAAACTGCCATTGCTGTCGACACAATCATCAACTCCAAGGGTAAAGACCTGATCTGCATCTACGTGGCGATCGGTCAGAAAGCCTCAACGGTCGCTGGCGTGGTCGAAACCCTGGAGCGCTTTGGGGCGATGGAATACACCATCATAGTCACCGCCTCAGCCTCTGACAGTGCGCCACTGCAGTTCATCGCTCCAATGGCCGGTTGTGCGATAGGGGAGTACTTCATCTATAACGGAGCCGACGGTAAACCAGCTGGCAAAGATAACCCCGGACGTGATGTTTTGTGCATCTATGACGACCTGTCCAAGCAAGCAGTGGCTTACCGTCAGATGTCGCTGACCTTGCGTCGACCACCTGGACGCGAGGCCTATCCGGGCGATGTTTTTTACTTGCACTCCCGACTCCTGGAACGAGCAGTTAAACTGTCTGCGGTCAATGGCGGTGGCTCACTGACAGCTCTGCCGATCATCGAGACCCAGGCTGGAGATATCTCTGCTTATATCCCAACCAATGTAATCTCGATCACTGACGGGCAGATCTTTCTGCAATCCGACCTCTTTTTCCAAGGTCAGCGCCCGGCAGTTAATGTCGGCATCTCAGTCTCTCGTGTCGGTGGTGATGCTCAGACCAAGGCGATGAAGCAGGTAGCCGGATCTTTAAGGCTCGACCTGGCTGCCTATCGCGAACTGCAGGCTTTTACTCAGTTCGGCTCAGATCTGGACAAGGCTACCCAAAACCAGCTGGCTCGGGGTGTGCGTATGACCGAATTGCTGAAGCAGGGACGTTACCAGCCAATGCCGTTTGAAGAGCAGACTATGGCGATATTTGCAGGAAACGAAGGTTTCTTGGACGATCTTAATGTGGATCAGATCTTACCCTTCCGAGCAGGTCTTTTAGAATACATGCGTGTCCAACAACCGGAGATCGTTGGTATTATCCAATCCGAACAACGACTGTCGGATGAAACCATCATTAAACTGCGCGAGGCCTTTACTGCCTTCAAGGCAGAGTATCAGGCCTAAAGGAGCAGTGTAGTGACGAACCTGCGGGATATCAAGAAGCGGATCAACTCGGTCACCTCGACCCAGCAGATTACACGGACCATGGAGATGGTGGCGACAGCCAAGATAAAACGGGCGACCGACCGGATCGTGGCAGCCACTCCATATGCCACTGCAATGGCCGGGGTACTGGTCAGCCTTGTCAACCGTACCAAGAACGCTAAGAATCCTTTAATGCTCAAGCACCAGACACTGGATAAAGTGATCGTCATCGTGATTGCCTCAGACCGTGGCATGGCTGGCGGATTCAACTCGTCTGTGCTGCGTGCCGCAGACCACTACATCAGCCAGATGGAGACCTATGATATCGCCTGCGATGTTATTGCCTGTGGCCGTAAGGCGATTGCTTATTTCAAATACCGACAGATACCGGTGGTGTTGAGCCTGCTTGCCAGCTCTGCCGACCCGACGATCACCGATGCTAACCGTATCTCCGCCTATGTCATCGACAGCTACACAGCAGGCCAAAGCGACCAGGTGATCCTGTTTTATAACCATGCCAAAAATGTAGCAGATCAGACCTTGCGTCTGGAACAGGTTCTGCCGATCACCGATTTGAGCAGTGATCAGGATGCTGATGTCGACTGGGAAGCTGTTTATGTGGATGAGAGCGCAAAAACTGCTGCTGCCGGCACCAGTGCAAAGATCAGTGAGGCACAAGAGCGTACGCATCTGACATCTGGAAACGGTGAGGTTGGTGAAGACTATTACGAGTATATGCCTACTCCACGGGCAGTGCTTGATGTGCTGCTGCCTGACTATGTCAGAACTCGGATCTACCACGCTTTATTAGACTCGGCAGCCGGTGAGCAGGGGGCGCGTCGCAAAGCCATGAAATCAGCGACAGACAATGCCAATGAGATGATCGCTACATTAATGCGGATGTACAATCGAGCCCGTCAGACAGCAATCACCACTGAAATAGCTGAAATAGTTGGCGGCGCTGCCGCTCTGGAAGTCGATGATTGATATATGAGGAGATTTGATGGCTAGTCAAGAAAAGGAAGCCAAAATGAATATTGGACGGATCGTGCGAATCATTGGGCCGGTGGTCGATGTCGAGTTCGCAGTCGATGCGATACCATCGATATATAACGCTTTGACCATCAGTGCCACAACGCCAATTGGACCGGTCTCTGTCGTTGCTGAAGTCGAGATGCATATGCCAGGAAATGTCGTACGGGCAGTAGCCATGTCTTCTACTGATGGCTTACAGCGTGGTATGGAAGCTATTGATACTGGAGCACCGATCATGGTACCGGTAGGCCAGAATACGTTAGGTCGGATTTGGAATGTCATCGGTGAGCTGATCGATGGTGGCGAGATGCCAGAAATCGCAGAGTATTATCCGATCCATCGCCAGGCTCCGCCTTTCGAAGATTTGACTACATCAACGGAAGTCTTTGAGACCGGTATCAAGGTTGTTGATTTACTGGAGCCCTATATCAAAGGTGGCAAGACTGGTCTGTTCGGAGGAGCCGGAGTCGGCAAGACTGTCATCATCATGGAATTGATCAACAACCTGGCCCAGGAGCATGGGGGCACTTCGGTGTTCACCGGCGTAGGTGAGCGGACTCGCGAAGGCACTGCTCTATACCAGGAGATGACCGAATCCGGCGTCATCGAAAAGACCTGTCTGGTGTTCGGGCAGATGAACGAACCGCCGGGAGCACGTCTCAGGGTTGGCTTGTCTGGTTTGACGATTGCGGAGTATTTTCGGGACCAAGGTCAGGATGTATTACTGTTTATCGATAATATCTTCCGCTTCACCCAGGCTGGTTCTGAGGTGTCGGCTCTGCTCGGTCGCATGCCATCAGCTGTTGGGTATCAACCTACACTGTCTACAGAGATGGGTGACCTGCAGGAACGCATCACATCGACCAAGACCGGTTCTATCACCTCTGTCCAGGCTATCTATGTACCAGCCGATGACTTGACTGACCCGGCGCCAGCAACAGCTTTCACCCACTTGGATGCGACCACGGTTTTATCCCGATCAATCGCTGAACTGGGCATCTATCCCGCAGTCGACCCATTAGCCTCTACGTCTCGGGCCTTATCTGCCGAGATATTGGGTGAGGAGCATTATCGGGTCGCTGTGACAGTGCAACGGCTTTTGCAAACCTATTCCGATCTGCAGGACATTATTGCCATTTTGGGAATGGAAGAGCTTTCTGAAGAACAGAAACTGACTGTTTCGCGCGCCCGCAAGGTCCAGCAGTTCTTAGGGCAACCATTCCATGTGGCTGAAGTCTTTACTGGCAATCCCGGTAAGTACGTCAAGCTTGAAGACACGATCCGAAGTTTTGCTGCGATTATCGATGGAAAATGTGACAATATTCCTGAGCAGGCTTTTCGCTACAAGGGTGCGATCGAAGATGTCTATGAAGCTGCTCGGAAACTTGAGTCTTAAGTCACGTAGGCAGCAGGTCATGGCGTCGGTTAGGGGTAAATGTTGAGTGACACCAGTTTCATGGTCAATCTGGTCACCCCGGAAGGTCAATTGTTCGATGGTGAAGCTGAATTTGTAGTCGTCCCCGCCTATGACGGCGAACTGGGCTTTTTATACCTGCGTGCTCCGGTGATGAGCTCGCTTGGCCCTGGTGAAATGCGTATCCATGTGGCTGATAGTGAAAAGATCGAACACTTTGCAGTGTCGGGAGGTTTTGTCGGCAACGATGGACATAAAGTCGTGGTACTAGCTTCTCGGGCTCAACGTTTGGATGTCTTCAACCTTGAAGCACTACAAGATCACCAGGCTGAGATCGACCAGCAGCTGATTGAATTGGCTGAGGATGATCCAGAGCGGCCTTTTCTACGAGAAGAGATGACTTGGGTCAAGCTGCTGATCAGGCTTGTCGGACGCGCAAATCTATGATAGTCTTACAAAGTTTAACCCCACCATCCTTGGCTGGAAATCAAGGAACTAGGAGCAATGATGAAAACTGATACCCATCCCGAGTATATGGAATGCCAAGTCCGTTGTTCATGCGGCAACACATTCACTACTCGTGCAACCAAGCCGTCCCTGCGCATCGAGCTTTGTAACGAATGCCATCCTTTTTATACCGGACAGCAAAAATACGTTGATACCGGCGGACGCGTCCAGCGTTTCTCCGACAAATATGGATCAGCTTCCGAAGCCGTCGCATCTCGCGAAGCAGCCCGTCGAGAAGCCAGAGCTGTCGCTGCTGCCGAGGCTGAAGCAGCCGCACGTAGCCAACGCGAACAGAAGTCCGCTGCTAAAGCAGCCAAGGCTTTAGAATTTGCGGAGAAGACCGCAGTCGTTGAAGTAGTAGAAGCCAAACCAACAGACGAACAGGCTGTCCAGCAGGTCTTAGCCAGCGCTGCAGAGTTATCTACAGCAATTGATACAGTTGTTGACGGGGCGGCTGAAGACAGCGGTGCTGAGGTCGAGGTTGAGGCGGCTGAAGACAGCGATACTGCCGAAACCGTAGACGCATCTTAGGCAGACTGCCGGAGATGTCAGGGTTGTATGCTTGTTACTGTTTATATAAGCCCTGATGAGTGAGCTATCTAGTATGCGAGAGGCCAATCAATCAACCATCACGCCAGAATCGGCTATGTCGGCTGAAGAATCAACTCTGGAGATTGCCGGTACCAATAGACCAACAAGCGATTGGCAAAAAGCCCGTGATACAGAAGGAGTGGTCTGTCAGACCCATATCGGCGGACAAGCCCTGCTGGAAGGTATTATGATGCGAGGCCGTTATAACTGGGCGGTCGCTGTGCGTCGTCCGGATGGCAGCATTTATACTGAGCAACACGATTTGAGCAGTGGACGTCAGAAAAACTCCTGGATGTATTGGCCTGTTATACGTGGCTGTACTGCTATGGTTGAGTCATTGGCCTTGGGCTATCAAGCCCTGCAGATTGCATCAGAAACTGCTTTTAATGAGGCATTTGAAGCTTCTGATAGAAAGGCTGAAGCAGAAACTGAAAGTGAGGCTACCAGTGAAACCCCTGCTGTGGCGCCAATCGCTGCGGTATTGAACTCAGCAGAACCAGCTACCGAACCGGTCACTCCTATACCAGACACCGCAGAGCCAGACACCGCAGAGCCAGACACCGCAAAGCCGGCTCCTTCAGCTCCTGCTATTCCAGAGCAAACTGTCAAGGATTCAACAGCCGAGGATCCAGCAGCCGATACACCAATTCCTAAAGCATTGATAACTGTCAGTTTGATAGTCGGTTTACTACTGGGCATCTTTATTTTTGTTGCTCTGCCAGCAATAATAACGAATCTCCTGATCGGCGATTATGGCGATCGGACTTTATTGTGGAACCTGGTAGATGGCTTTTTGCGGATTGTGATATTCATCACATATATCTGGTTGATTGGCAAGATGTCCGACATCAAAAGAATGTTTGGATATCATGGCGCTGAACATAAAACCATCCATTGTTACGAGCATGGTTTGGAGCTAACCCCTGCTAACACCGATTTGTTTCCAACTCTACATGTTCGCTGCGGTACAGCTTTCATGCTGATGACCATGCTGGTGGCAATCCTGGTATTCACTATTACACCAATTGCACCTCTAATCGATGCCTTGGGTGTGACCAATGCTGTTTTGCGTTTTACCCTGGTAGTCGTCTCACGCATTATCCTGATCCCGTTAATCGCTGGATTATCCTATGAGATAACTGTGAAATGGGCTGGCTCCCGGCCCGAGCACCCGCTTGTTCAAATAGTCTTGTGGCCTGGTATGCAATTGCAACGCCTGACTACCCGACAGCCTGATCATGGACAAGTGGAGTGTGCGATTATCGCCATGCAACTGGTGCTTCAACGTGAGCAACGTGAGTCAGAAACCAGCGGTACAGCTTAGAGCGCTTGATACGGTCTTCTCCACATGAGTGAGTTGAAGCACTCACGAAAAAGGATCTGATGTTCTAGTCAAAACAGGCATTTCCTGGAAAAACCAGAGTTTCTGGCCAAAAAAGGCTCTCATGTATAGTTCTCTATTGGTTTCACGCCTATGGAATTCTGTTGCAAGTCGTCTACCTGCGGTTTTAAATTGTGGAGAAAACCAGATCCGGCATTTCTGGCAAAACAGCCATACATGAGAGCTCTTTTTGGCCAGAAACTCTGATTTTTCCAGGATTACCCAATTTATAGGCTATACAATCGCAAAGAAGTCAAGCAGAAGAGGTCAATTCCATGAAATTTCAGTCGCCAGGCCAGATTGTAGCCCTAAGCAAGCGCATAAGGCAGCCAAATCAGTGTTTACGCTATACTTAATACAGTCGAATACAAACCGATGAAAGGCATATGCAATGTCTGGACATTCGAAGTGGGCTACCACCAAGCATCGTAAAGCAGCCCAGGACGCCAAGCGCTCGGCTTTGTTTTCGAAGCTCTCGCGCATCATTACTGTAGCAGCCAAAGAGGGGGGCGACCCGAATCCTGATAATAACTCATCGCTGGCTGCAGCTATCGCCAAGGCGAAAAGTTACTCGTTGCCGAAAGACAAGATAGATAGTGCTATCAAGAAAGCATTCGGCGGCGGCTCCGAAGCTGCCAAGTTCGAAAACATCACATATGAAGGGTATGGTCCAGCAGGCGTAGCAGTGTTCTGCGAAGCATTGACCGACAATCGGAACCGCACTGCAGCAGATGTCCGCGCTGCCTTCACCCAGTGTGGCGGTAACTTGGGCACTAGTGGTTCGGTCGCCTTCCAGTTCGAGCGTAAAGGCCAGATGACCTTAGACAAGGCCCAGGCCGAAGACGAAGATGAGTTCATGTTGATGGTCGCCGAAGCAGGCGGTGAGGACTATGAAGACGCTGAAGAGGATTGGATTGTTATCACCGCGCCTGGCGATTTGGCTTTGGTCAAGCAAGGCTTGGAAGAGCAAGGCCTGGAGG
>JAITUO010000060.1 GCA_031286245.1 Coriobacteriales bacterium | reverse complement strand
TCTCGATTATCTCCATCACCTTGATAATCAGCTACTTCAGCCTGGTAATCGGCGAATTGGTGCCTAAGCGTATCGCCCTGGCCAATGCTGAGGTGACTGCCATGCGGGTTGTTGGATCGATCCGACTGGTTGAACGCATCACTCGCCCGGTTGTCTCGTTTTTGTCCGCCTCAACTGACGTTTTAGCTCGTATGTTTGGTATCAAAAGCGCTGACGATCGTCAGACAGTCAGCGAAGATGAGATTAAATACCTGGTAACCGAGCAAGATACCTTGCTG
Organism: Coriobacteriales bacterium; assembly: GCA_031286245.1. Taxonomy (GTDB): domain Bacteria; phylum Actinomycetota; class Coriobacteriia; order Coriobacteriales; family UBA8131; genus WQXZ01. The sequence continues at coordinate 5,824 of JAITUO010000060.1, read as the reverse complement.
GATGAGGAAAAGCGGATGATCCGCGAGATTTTCGACCTCGGAGACACGGTCGCCCGCGAGATCATGACACCGCGGGTTGATATGATGGCGATCGAAGACGATGCTACCGTCATGAATGCTGTCAATCGGATGCGCGGAACGGGATTTTCCCGATTACCGGTCTACCACGAAACCCCAGACCGCATCATTGGCATCGCCATGTTGAAAGACTTGCTGGCTCCATTGGCTGATGACCGCTCGGAAGACCTGGTTGTCGGGTATATCCGCGAAGCGATGATCATTCCGGAGACCAAAGATATCCTGCCATTGCTTGGCGAGATGCAGACCTCACACCAGCAGGTGGCGATTGTCGTTGATGAGTACGGCGGGACTGCTGGCATTATTTCGATAGAAGATATTGTGGAGGAGATCGTGGGTGAGATCTCTGACGAGTACGATCCGGACAACAAATACCAGACTCAGCTTTCCGAGAACGAGTGGCTGATCGACGGGCGTTTGCCAACTGACGATGCACGCGAGCTGGGCCTACCGGTTGAGGAAGGCGATGACTACGAGACAATTGCTGGCTGGTTGCTAGACACGATAGACAGTGTTCCACAAGTGGGAGATGTTTTTGAGATCGGTAGCCATACTTTTAAAGTTCAAAGTATGCGCAGGAATCGTATCTCAATGCTGCGTGTGACTCGGAACCCGGAGGAAGACAGCGAGGTTGTTGGTGCTACTACTGAGTCTAGAGATGAGGGCTGGAGTTGATGGTTGGAGATGAGGGTTGACAGAGAATTGTTTCACCATAAAGTGAGGTTTTGGATTTCGCTTGATTCTTTTGATATAAGTCGAGTAGTTGTGCCAGCCCATAAATCCTTGAGAAACTAGTGTTTTGCTGAAATTTGCACGTTGTGTACGATGAATTGAGTAAATCCTATAGAATACGTATGAAAATCCTCTAGAATACTATTGTATTTAGCAGTATTCGACTTAATGAGAGTACACAGCGTGCAAATTTCAGCAAAACGTACTAATCTCATCTGCAAGACAGGCGGTATAGGTAGTAACAAGCTTTGTTTCAGCCTCTACCTCAGTTGACTAAACCTATTACCAAGCGGCTCGCCTCACTGACGGCTTAATCTTTATTGACCGATTCATTGGGAAAATGCCGTGGTCTTTGATCTCGTTATAAGAACGGTTAGATGTGTTATTCTGCTAGATAAATAGCATCAGCGCCCGATCATACGAAAACATGATAATTCTCGCAAGATGGTCCGGAAAAATTGTGCAAATTAGAAAAACCCCTTGTCTTTTTGTCCCCGAAGATGTATCATATTGATACTGAAATGAGACTGGATGAGTAACAATATGCAAAATGCAACATGCTTTGGAGAGTGAGGTAATGGGAATAACAATCCAATTCAAACAAAGTGTTTCAACAATCGGCTGGTGCAAGCCCAGCCATCGGCAAGTAACCGCTTGCCCAACAGATGATCAGCTTAACTACTGTATAAGGACCGGTTAGAAACCCGGTAGACACACGGGAAAGGAGGGTATATGGAGTTCTTCACAGACGTGGTCGCACTGGCAAGGTTCCAGTTTGCGCTCATAATCATCTTCCACTTTCTATTCGTACCTCTATCCATTGGACTTGGTCTGTTTCTCGCATTAGCAGAAACACGCTATCACAGGACTAAAGATCCGAAGGATAAGGCAGCGACTCGATTCTGGGCGAAGATCTTCACAACTACCTTTGTTGTCGGTGTTGCCACTGGCATCACCATGGAATTCAGCTTTGGGACGAATTGGGCGAGTTACTCCCGTTTTGTCGGAGATATCTTTGGCGCTCCCTTAGCTGCTGAGGCCTTGCTGGCATTCTTCCTGGAATCGGTTTTTCTGTGAATAGTGCTCTTCGGCCGCTCACGCGTTTCGCCCAAAATTTACCTGGTCTCCTGTTGGTTGACCTTTTTCGGCTCAGTCTTATCGGCATTCTGGATTCTCATGGCCAACTCATGGATGCAGACCCCGGCTGGATTCGAGCTGGTCGCCAGCGGTACGAAGGCTCAGATCGTCGATTTCTTTGCCTGCGCCTTCAACCCCTCTATGCTTGCCCGTTTCTTGCACACAGTAGATTCCTTGCTGATCCTCGGTAGCTTTTGTGTGATGGCAATCGGTGCCTGGTATCTGCTGAAGCATAAACATGTCGACCATGGCAAGCAATTCATCAAGACTGGACTGACAGTTGGCATTGTCACCGTCGCTTTGATGCTTCCCTTAGCTCATTACCAGGCAGTCGTAGTTGCAGAACAACAACCAGCCAAACTGGCAGCCATGGAAGGGCACTGGGAGGACGGGCCAGTTGCCTTGTCGCTCTTTGGTTGGGTAGATGATATTAGTGGGGAGACAACCGGGCTCAGCATACCAGGAGCCGCCAGTTTCCTGGGTTCCGGCAGCTTCGAAACCGTTTATCCTGGTTTGAACACATTGAAAAACAGCCTGACCGATTTCGATGGTTACAACGGAGTCAAAGCATCAGACTACAAAGGCGGTATCCCTCCTGTGAATGCTACTTTCCAGGCTTACCACCTGATGATCTGCCTGTATGCCGGATTGATACTCTGGTTGTTTATTGCTGCAGCAACGGTTAGAGCCTCCAAGAAAGGTAAGGTCAACAAGGCATTACTCTACCTGCTGATAATTGGTCCAATCGTGCCTTTCCTAGCTATCCAGTCTGGCTGGATGGTTGCAGAAGTCGGGCGCCAGCCTTGGGTAGTCTATAACCTGTTGTTGACCGCTGACGCAGTGTCGCCTGTGGTATCTGCCCTGGAGATCAACATCACAATACTGCTCTTCATCGTTTTCTACACGATCCTGTTTATCGCCTGGTTACGAGTGGTGCTCAAGATGATCCGTACCGGCCCAATCCTCGAAGATGTCACTGTAGTCGCGGCTACACTGGACACAGACCTGTTGTCTGACCTCACCTCAGCCCCCACTTCCGACACCCCAGCTGCAACTCCCCCTGCCCCCGACCCCCAAGGAGGTGAGTAGCATGTACGAATTCCTCCAAATCCTCTGGTTTCTTTTGATCGCAGTACTGCTGCTTGGATATTTCATCCTCGGTGGATTCGATCTCGGTGCCGGAATCCTATATCCCTTTATTGCCAAAAACCAGAAGGACAAAACCTTTGTACGCAGAGCCATCGGCCCCTTCTGGGACGGCAACGAGGTCTGGCTGCTGACAGGCGGTGGCGCACTGTTTGCTGCTTTTGCTCCGGCTTACGCAACCAGCTTCTCGGGATTCTACTTGGCAATCATGTTGGTATTGTTCGGTCTGATCATGCGTGCGGTGTCCGTGGAGATGGTCTCACACGACAAGAAATGGCGGAAATTCTGGGAAGTCAGCTTTTTTGTTGGCAGTCTGGTACCTGCTCTGCTGTTCGGAGCTGCGATCGGCAACGTCATCCAAGGCGTGGCCCTCGACGCTGCTGGAGAGTATCGTGGCGGATTCTTCTCGCTGCTTAATCCCTTTGCCTTACTCTGTGGGGTGATGGGCCTGGTCGCTATCATGACCCAGGGAGCAGCCTGGCTGGCCCTGAAAGCCCCGATTGGCAGTGATATCCACACGCGGGCTGTCAAGATGCGCTCACGCCTGAACATCGGCGAGTTTGCTGCCTTTGCCTTAGCAGGCGCTTATTTCTTATTGTTTGTTATGCCACAGTTTGGAGAAGACCGGGTCGCCATGCCTTTAGCTTTCGTGTTTGCTGGCCTCTGTGTCGTTGGCTGGTTCGTTGCTCGTTTCTTCTTCTCCAAGAAGAATGACTTGATGAGTTTTCTGGCTGTTAATCTGGTCCCGATCTGTCTGATCGGTTTGACTGCTGCGTCGCTATATCCCAACTTGATACCAGCGGCTGCCAATCCCCAAGGAGTGATAACCTATTTTCTGATCCCGGGAGCAGCCATGCCAGAACTCTCACTGACGATCTTTAATTCCTCAAACTCCGAGTTAACACTGACAATCATGCTGATCATCACGTCTATCGGACTGCCATTAGTATTGACCTACCATGTTATTCTCTACCGTATATTCCGCGGTCGAATCAAGGATGACCAACTCAATGAAGTTTATTGATCAAACTTCAGTTTTTTAAAAGTAGTAAAAAAGAAGCGGCCTAACAGCCGCTTCTTTTTGCTTAATCAATTAACCTACGCTGCTCCAGCCAATCAACTATCGACTCACTCACTGCTTCTGCAGTGTTGGCGCATGTTTCATCGAAACGGATAGGCTTACTGTCCAACTCAGCCAAATGCTGAGGAATCGATCCGGCAGTATGTTGCTCAGCGATCCGGGCAACCAACTGGGGACCACTGAGGCCAGCCACTTCATCAGGCAAAGCTTCACCTGGAGCCATGTGGTGTAATGCCCGGTAGACATCGGATGCAAACTTTGCCCAATGTGAGGTCGCGACAATCAGTACTGGAGAGTCTGGTGTCATACGTAACCGCTCAGCGACTTTCCAGGCCACGGCTGTATGTGGTTCCAGCAGATAGCCAAATTGTTGGAACACCTCACGGATTGTCTCCAGGCTTTCCTCGCTTGAGACCCAGTCAGCACTGAAAGACTCACGCAAAGCTGCAAAGGTCGCCTCGTCGACCTGGAAGCGGCGTTGTTCAGATAACTCACGCATCCATTTTCGAATTAACCCGGCATCATGCCCATTCAACTCAAAGAGCTGACGTTCGAGGTTGCTGGAGACCAGAATATCCATCGATGGCGAAGGCGTCAGTTTGAAAGAACGCTGGGATATGTCATAAGTACCACTGTTGATAAAGTCGGTCAGCACATTGTTATCATTGCTTGCGCAGTATAGCCGCCCGATAGGTACTCCAATCGCACGGGCATACCAGGCAGCCAGGATATTCCCGAAGTTTCCGGTTGGTACACAGACATCCAGCTGCTCTCCCAGTTCAAGTGAGCCTGAAGCCACCAGTTGGGAGTATGCAGAAGCATAGTAAACCACCTGCGGTAACAAGCGTCCCCAGTTGATCGAATTTGCTGAAGCCAGCTTGACACCCTGACCAGCCAGGACATCAGTAAAAGCAGCATCATTAAAAACGGTCTTAACTGCATTTTGACAATCATCAAAATTTCCTTGGACAGCAACCACACCAACATTTGCTCCTTCGGCTGCGGTCATTTGGCGGCTTTGGATGTCACTGACACCATCGCGAGGATAAAAAACAATCACCCCGGTATGCTCACGGTCGCGAAAGCCTGCCAGGGCTGCTGAGCCAGTATCGCCGGAAGTCGCAACCAGTATCAAATGAAACATCGGTGTACCTGCTGCATCCCTGGGTTTCTCCAAAGCCAAAGAAAAAAACCAGGGCAGGCATTGCAGAGCCATGTCTTTAAAAGCCGCAGTTGGCCCATGAAACAATTCCAGCAGGTAACTGCGCGGTGCTACCTCGACAACTGGAGCGATGACTGGTGTATCGAAATTCTCCCCATAAGCCTGCTGCATCAAACGGTCGATAACGTTGGCAGAAAAGTCAATTCCGAATCGATCAAACACCAGCGCAGCCTGCTGAGCATAAGGCAGGCTAGCCAGTTTGACGATCTCGGTCAAGTCGAGTTGAGGCAGCTTTTCTGGTACAAAAAGTCCACCGCCGGCTGCCAAGCCTTTAATTATTACTGTGGAGAAGGGCAGCGGTGTTTCTGTGTATCCGCGAGTATCCAGGTATTCGATAGAATCATACATAAAAGCCTTACCTTTCTAACAATACGGTAGGTATCAGGAAGCTGTCGTTTAGATTATCAAGGAGTCTATCGTTTATCTTA
>JAITUO010000057.1 GCA_031286245.1 Coriobacteriales bacterium | reverse complement strand
ATACGAACTGTCTGATAACGATACGGTTCAAGTCGGTGACGTGGTGATGCAAGTGAGTTTGGCATGAGTAGAAGACCGCTCTCATCCAACCGACTGGAAATCGGTTCTGCGACCTCAATTGGCAAACTGCGTACAAACAACGAAGATGCATATCTAGCTGCTGATTCTTTATTTGCTGTGGCTGATGGCATGGGTGGACATGCGGCTGGAGAGATTGCCTCAACCCTGGCTATCTCGACCCTCAAGTCTGCCAGAGAGGATCTGACTGATCCAGCCAACTTGAAAAGGCTGGTCATGCAAGCAAACCTCACAGTTTTAGATGCACCGCGCCAAGGCATTGGCCGGGCTGGTATGGGTACCACACTGACTGCAGCCGTTATTGATAACGACCGGTTACTGATCGCTCAAATTGGTGACTCCCGTGCTTATCTATTGCACGAAAACAAACTGCGTCGTGTCACACGTGATCATTCATATATCCAAGAGTTGTTGAATTCTGGCGAGATCACTGAGGCTGAGAGCCGAGACCATCCTCGCAGAGGGGTGATCACCAGAGTACTGGGTTTCGAATCTGACACCCAACCAGACTTGTATGAGCTGCGACTGGAAGTCGGAGACCGACTTTTACTCTGCTCTGATGGTTTACATGGCATGATTGAAGATGATGAGATCGCTTTAGCTATGACAGAACCTCGGACAGCCCAGCAATGTGCTGATGCCTTGGTAAGGGCTGCAAATAATGCTGGGGGACAGGATAACACTACAGTCGTTGTTGTCGATATCTGCTCAATCCCACCACCTGCCAGACGATTGCCATTTAGACGTAGCCTTCGATCCGGTATCTTAGGGTTTTTGTTAGCGTTTTCAATTCTGACAGGAAGTGTGTTTGGCGGGGTTTGGCTGTATGCCTCTCATGCAGCATATGTGATTACAGAAGATGGCCAGATCGTAATTTACCGCGGTCTAGTTGGCGATGTCTTTGGGTTAAAGCTGCAATGGCAACATGAGGTCACCGATATCAAAGCCAGCAGCCTCGAATCACCCTTGCCAGAGCGTTTGCGCAACGGTATCCAACTCGGCAGCTTGGACGAGGCTGAAGACCTGATCGAACAGTACCGTCAGCAGATAGACGAACCCAAGGGTCAGCAAAAAGGCTTAAGTGCTCCACATATCGAGGAGCAGTATCAATGAGCCGCAGAACTATCGAACTATTGCTGTTAATGGCAGCTACACCGGTCCTGGTCTTGCTGTTTGTGCTGGCTATCCTAAGTGATGGAAAACCTCTGTCATTTGATTCGATCCTCATCCCAATGGGTTTGTTTATCGCTTTTCTGGCAGCTCACTTGGCTGTGCGTCGTCTAACACCAGCTGCTGACCCAGCTTTATTACCGATTGTTTTTATGCTGTCTGGTATCGGTATTGCCTTTGTTTTACGCCTGGCTCCCGAATTGGCTGGTCGCCAGGTGATGTGGCTGTTCTTTTCTGTGGCGATGATGATTGTCGTACTCTTTTTTGTGCCGACGATCACCAAGTTGACAGACTACAAGTTCACCATAATGACTGCTGGTTTGGTTTTACTACTATTGCCGGTTTTTGTTGGAACTGAGATCTATGGATCAAAGATTTGGCTAACCTTTCTGGGCTACTCTTTCCAGCCTGGCGAGGTTGCGAAGGTCTTGGTCGTTTTGTTCCTGGCTGGTTATCTGGCTGACAATCGTGAGATGCTATCTGCAGCCAATCGGCGTCTGGCTGGTATAAACTTTCCAGACCCCAGGGCTTTGGCACCTCTCATGATCATGTGGGTAATAAGCCTGGTGATAGTGGTCTTTGAACGTGATTTGGGCAGCGCTTTACTATTCTTTGGCATTTTTCTGGTGATGGTTTTTATCACGACTGGCAGGCTGGCCTATGTATTGGGCGGTGTTTTACTAGCTGTTGCTGGTGCCCTGGCTGCCTGGATGCTGTTTGACCATGTCGCCTTGCGTGTCTCCATATGGCTGGACCCCTTTGCAGATCGTAACGGCAGTGGTTATCAGATTGTGCAGGCACTCTACTCGTTAGCTGACGGAGGCTTATTTGGTAGTGGCATCGGTCGGGGAATGCCAGAGTTTATACCTGTAGTAGCTTCAGACTTCATCTTTGTTGCCATTGCCGAAGAGATGGGGCTCCTAGGCGCCAGTGCCATGATCATTTTGTACTTGTTATTTGCTATGCGCGGCCTGACTATCGCTGCTCGGGCTAGAAGTGATGTCGATGCATTTACCGCGGTCGGTTTGACTGTGGCAATCACATTGCAGGCTTTTGTCATCATCGGAGGTACTACCCGACTGATTCCCATGACCGGAGTGACATTACCGTTTGTCAGCCAAGGCGGTTCTTCGCTGTTGGCAAGTTTTATGATTGTGGCCTTGCTATTAAGAGCCGGTGATAGCGGTACTGGCCTTCAGACAGAAATTGTCGGAGTCCCAGGTTTCGAAGGAGGAATCCTTGGGCGCCTGACGCTCGGTAAACGCCTGACTGGCTTTATGACTGTTTTAGCTGGTCTGTTTGCCTTGTTAATTGTCAATCTCGGCTGGTACATGGTGATTCAGGCCGAGGCGCTGCAGAGTGACCCAGCAAATGGTCACACCATTACCCGCAACTTGAATGTGCCACGCGGTGACATCATCAGCGCCGATGGTGTAATCTGTGCCAGCTCATACCTTGATGAGAATGAGATTTGGCAGCGCGAGTACCCCATGGGCAATCTGGCTGCGCACATAATTGGATACCGCAGTGCAACCTACGGAGCCGCTGGTATCGAAGCCCGGTTTTCCGAGACTTTGACCGGTCGCAAGGGCTTCTCCACATGGTCAGATGCTTTGGCAGCCATTGCCGGACAACAGCATCCCGGTAACGATGTCCACTTGACGATGGACACTCGTGTTCAAGCCGATACTGAGTCGATTATGTCTGGCCAAACGGGGGCTGCTGTTGTAGTCAATGCCAGGACTGGAGAAGTAATCTCGTTAGTCTCGCTGCCGGGCTACAATCCTGCAGAGATTGATGTGATCTTAGGTGGTCAAGGCGATGATGGCAGTGGTTTAGGTGGTGGCTCCAGTCAACTCTACAATCGAGCTACACAGGCTTTATACGCTCCTGGTTCGTCTTTCAAAACAGTGACACTGATCGCTGCACTGGACAATAATGTTGCTACTATACAAAGCGAGTATGACGCTCCTCCGAGGATCGAGATCGGCGGTGCCGATGTCACGAATTTCAATTTGAATGATTATGGCCGAGTCAACTTGAAACGCGGCTTTGAATTGTCGTCGAATACTGTATTCGGTCAGTTAGCCGACCAGTTGGGAGCTTCCAGACTGGTACAGGCGGCTGAACGTTTGGGCTTTAATCGGGCTTGGAACACTGATTTTGCTATCAATCCATCTCTGATGCCTGATCCATCAGAGATGACAGCCTGGGAGACAGCCTGGGCTGGCATCGGGCAACCGGTTGGAGAACACAAAAGCCCCGCAGGCCCGCAGGTGACTGTAATCCAGATGGCCATGGTGGCATCGGCTATTGCCAATGACGGTGAGATGATGTCGCCTTACCTGGTTGGATATATCACTAATCCACAAGGCATATTGGTGAATAGTTATGTTCCAAGGTCAGAAGGCCGTGTCATGAGTCGTGAGACTGCTGGACAGATGCAGGTCGCCATGCGTGGCGTAGTTGAGCAGGGTACAGCTACCGCTGCAAACCTCTCGAGCCATGTGGTGTGTGGCAAGACTGGCACTGCCCAAACCGCTAATCAAGCCGATGATTCGTGGTTTATTGGTTGGGTGGAGATCGGTAGCGAACGCTATGTGGTAGCAATTATCCTGGAACAACGCCCAACCGGGGCTGCTGTGCCTTATGCCCGGCAAGTATTTGAGTCTGTAGTCAGAAATTTAGGATCATGAGCAATGCAATGACAAAGAGCGGTTATGGATCGCAAATGAACGCAAGGCCAACAGATAACGACTGGCCTGATATTGAGAAAAGCAGAGCAGCTATAATGCTTAAAGGACGACAAAGAGGAGATTAGCCGTGATTGACAGGGTTTTCGGAAGCCGCTATCGCATCATTGAGCGCATCGGCATCGGCGGTATGGCCGAGGTTTATCGTGCAACTGATCAGGTTTTAGGCCGTACTGTTGCGCTGAAGTTGATGCTGCCACAGTACGCAGCTGATCCGACTTTTGCTGCTCGCTTCAAGCAAGAAGCACAGGCTGCTGCGAACCTGCAGAGTCCCTATATCGTGAACATCTATGATTGGGGGCGAGACGATGTTGATGAAACTTTCTACATCGTCATGGAACTGGTTCGTGGTACTGATCTGAAGACAGCCATCAACCAACGGGGGGCGATAAACCAGCGAAAAGCAGCTGAAGTAGCCTCACAGGTATGTGCGGCGTTAGCAGTCGCCCATGGCTACGATATTATCCATCGAGATATCAAGCCCCACAACATCATGGTACAACCGGACGGCAATGCCAAGGTCATGGATTTCGGTATCGCCCGCGCTAATGGCAGCGGTATGACCCAGACCGGTAGTGTGCTCGGCACAGCCTATTATGTCTCGCCTGAACAGGCTCAGGGCAAAGAGTTGACACCGTCAACTGACCTTTATTCGCTCGGTGTAGTGCTCTATGAAGCGGTTACAGGCAAACTGCCTTTTGAGGGAGAAGATGCAGTGACCGTGGCATTGAAGCAGGTCAACCAACTGCCAGCTCCTCCAAGCACTGTCTACCCCGATATCGATCCGGAGCTGGAAGCTATCATCATGCGGGCAATTGAGAAAAACCCGGTTGACCGCTATCCGACTGCTGATGCCATGCGTACTGCGTTGAATAACTACCTGACGGGCCGGCCTGTAGAAGATGGAAATGTTGATGCTCAGGCGGCAACTACGGTGATCGGTGCAACTCCGACCCTCCGCCCGGAAAAACGTCCGGAAAGGCCAGTTCCTGAACCTGTTGCCATAATCCAACGACCGGACACCAAAGTGGCACGCACCTCGGTGATGCCGGTTGCGACAGTGGGTGCTCCCAATGGGCATAATGCAAATGCCCTGTTACAGGAAAGTCGTGCGAAGAACCGTCTTCCAGCCATCATCGTAGGAATAATAGCTGCTTCGCTGGTGATCGGTTTCGTTGTTTTTTTGGCTCTCAATATGTTGAACAGCAATACTCCGGATATGGTACGGGTACCGAATATCATAGGCATGACAGAATACGATGGTGAGCGCGAGCTCACACGTAACGGCCTGCTGGTCGGGGAGGTCAATCGTGAGCCATCAGATACTGTGGAGAAAGGCAAGATCATCTCTGTTGATCCCCGTCAGAATTCCTTAGTTTATCGAGGTGAGAAAATCGACCTGTTGATCTCTTCGGGCACTGAGGCACCGGTCACGAAGCAGGTACCAAACTTGGCTAACAGCGATCTGGACGCTGCAAAACAGATCTTAGAGGAGCTGGGGCTGAAATACTCCGTCGAAGGAGAGAAATATCACGAAAGCATTGAAGCTGGTAAAGTTTGTGA
>JAITUO010000019.1 GCA_031286245.1 Coriobacteriales bacterium | reverse complement strand
GCACCAAGCAGTACCAAAAAGTACCAAACCACTGAGGGAGAAGACCATGATCGCATATCAAGACCTGTCACCACTTGAACTAAAAGCCGAGCTGTCCGAACTGCAAGCCAGGTACACAGCCTTCAAAGAGCGTGGTCTGAAATTGAATATGGCTCGCGGCAAGCCATCTCCCAGCCAGCTGGATCAGGCGGCTGGACTGCTGGTCGCTCTGCCGACCGATCAACGCCCGCTGGATAGCAATGGCGAAGACACACGCAACTACGGAATCATCCGTGGAATTCCTGAGGCCTGCAGTCTGATGGCGGGCTTGCTTGGTGTCCCATTCGCCAATGTTTTAGTTGGTAACAATTCCTCACTGACTCTGATGTATGACACCGTCGCCCGCGGCATGTTGTTCGGCTTGCGCGGTGCGACTCCGATGACTCAGCAAGGTAAGCTGCGATTCCTCTGTCCAACGCCTGGATACGATCGTCATTTCGCAGTGACAGAGGCTTTTGGCTTTGAAAACATCCCAATTCCGATGCTTGACGATGGTCCGGATATGGATCTTGTACAGAATGCCGTGACCGATCCTACCGTCAAAGGAATCTGGTGTGTTCCGAAGTATTCCAATCCGCAAGGCATCACCTACTCCGATACCGTTGTCAGGCGGTTGGCAGCTCTCAAACCGGCTGCTCCTGACTTCCGAATATACTGGGACAACGCCTATTCGGTGCATGACCTATATCCTGACTCCGTTTATACTGCTAGTTTGCTCGACTTGAAGACTGCTTGTGATGAAGCAGGTAATCCAGACATCTGGTATATGTTTGCTTCTACATCAAAGATCAGTTATGCCGGTGGTGGTATCAGTGCCCTGGCATCTTCAGAGGCTAATCTGGCAGAGATTGAAGCCCATCTGAGCATCCAGACCATCGGCCCGGACAAGGTCAACCAGCTCAGGCATGTCCGCTGGCTGGAGGCCATTGGTGGCGGTGAAGGTCTGGCTTTACAGGGAATCCACCAGCATATGCGTATGCTGGCAGGCATGCTGGCACCGAAGTTCGAAATGGTTGATGAGGTCTTGAACCGCGAGCTGGCTGGGCTTGGGGTTGCCAACTGGGTAAAGCCTCTGGGTGGATACTTCATCTTGCTGGACACCTTGCCTGGCCTGGCTAAACAAGTAGTGGCAATGGCTAAGGACGCCGGAGTGGTGTTAACTGATGCCGGGGCTACCTGGCCTGGAGGCAAAGACCCGAATGATTCGAATATCCGAATTGCTCCAAGTTATCCTGCGATTGAAGAGTTGGAGATGGCTTGTGAGCTACTGGCAATCTGTATTCGACTGGCAGCTGTTGAGCAGCTACTGGCAGGCTAGCAAAACAGCTCGATTAGCAAAACAGCACGATTAGCAAAACAGCTCGATTAGCAAAACAGTACGATTAGGAGGACAGTATGGGCAAACTGATAGGAATCTGGCTGATCACCGTTGTCGCGGTAGCTGCGGCATTCACAATAGTACCGGGTATTGGATTCATCGACAGCGGCTTCAGTTTAAACGCACCTGGCATCCTGGGCAGCAGCGTTCTTATCCCTACTTTGATCTTCTCTGCTGTACTGGCCTTGGTAAACACCTTTTTCAAACCGATACTTCAGGTTATCTCCCTACCAATCACGATCATCACCCTCGGCATCTTTGCCCTGGTCATCAACGTCTTGATGCTTTACCTGGCCAGCTGGCTGTCGAACACTTTCTTTGACACTGGCTTTGTTATCGCAAACTTTTTCTCTGCTCTGGTGGCTAGTATCATCATCAGTATTGTCACGGCAATTCTTGGTTTGATCACCGGAGTGGACTCCAAGAAAAAGAAGCACCCCAAGAAAAACTAAAGGTAATAAATGCCGGGACCCGGCAAATTGCTGAACCCCGGCTTAAACACCGGGACCCGGCAAATTGCTGGACCCCGGCTTAAAACACCGGGGCCTGGCAGATTGCTGGATCCCGGCGTAAGGCTTTCGTAACACACCCGCTAGAAATTCCTAAAACATCTCAGCCGACATCTTGTCGATGTTCTCGATGATGCTTTCCAGCACACCATCGTACAGCGTCGGAGGACCAGCCATTGTCATGCTGGGGACGAAATACAACTTGCCATTGTTCTCGCAAGCCCGCCTGACCTCGCGCTCGATTAACTCTGGGGTCCAATCGGGAGAATCCACGACACCACTGTCGATATCGCCCATGAATGATATTTGACCGCCATATTGCTTGACCAGCTCAGGTACGTTGTTGGTTGTCAATGGGCCTTGCCAGATATCGATACCAGCCTCGATATACATAGGCACCAGATTCGCGGAATAGCTGTCATTGTGCAGGTAGATGATTTCCACACCATTGTCGCGCCAATGCTTGAACAGCGTTTTATAGGCATCCAGGAAAAACTCTCTGAACATGGCTGGCGAGATAAACGAGCTGATCTGGGTGCCCAAATCATCTGAGAACAACAGCATGTCCGGTCGGGTATGTTTAGCGATTTCGTCGGATTGCTTGATCAGGTATTGCAGATAGTAGTCAATTATCTCTTTCATTTCCGTCGGATACAACACATAGTTGGCCAGGGCTTCCTCGATGCTCATCAGGTAATGCAACAACTCAAAGAAACCGGGAAATGTGATCGTTGCCACGAAATGCTCGTTGCGATCGACGCCATCGGCAATAGCGACCGCCTCAGCCCACTCTTCATCGGAATAATATAGTTGCGGATGCTTGACGACTTCTTTCCACTTGGTGATGTCCTTCACCACCCTGTGCTCATCATCATGAACCGGAAAAGGCGTAATGACCCCTTCCGGCCAGCGGGTCGTCACACCCCAGCCATCGACCGCCTCACCGCCAGGTTCCGGAAATGCTCCAAACATCCCCGGGCCGGGCACCATGACGAAAAACTCGAACTGATTGACAAACCGATCCGGATTACCGCCGCGCAATACCTCCATAAAATTCTGCCTTGGTGTTAGCATGATCCACTCTCCTTTATCGAACGCACTACTATTATTCAATAGTTCCCTGATCCAGAATCATCTCTCTTTATATCACATCACCAAACTCTTGGCAGGTTGGTATTCAGTAGCTTGCCTTTCTCGTCTTTTTTTCATGTGGATAAAACCATGTATACCCTGCTAGACAATCGCCTTTTTTCGACACTCTATTGGTCAGCAGGCAGTAAACTTCACGCTTATGCAACACTATTTGAGAAATTCTATGATTTGTCTGAGTATCTGGCGAGATTGAGGATACAATGTACCGCATGCGTAAAACCCAATCATACAAGCTAGATGAGCGGATTGCGAAGACCTCAGTCGACCAGAAGCAATACGTCTATGTATTGCTGGTACGTTATCCTGACCGCTTCTCAAGGTTTTATCGCTTCTTATCCCAAAGTAAATATAGTCATGCTTCGATCGGTATCAGTGACTCCGACTGGACATTCTTCAGTTTTGTACTGAAAGGTTTCCGAACTGAACTGCCGCGTAAACACCCGACTTTCAAGACCAAAGAAATACCTTGTGAACTGTACCGAGTCGAGGTATCGACGGAGAAATACATACAAGCCAAAGCAATACTGGAGGAGCATGTCAAACGCTCGCATCATTATAAGTTCAGCTATCTAGGACTGTTGTTCTGTTATATGCGAATCAAGTTACATCTGAAGGACCGCTATTTCTGCTCACATTTCGTATCAGAGGTCTTAGACCAGATTCAAGCAGTACCTTTGACTAAGCAGAGTTCATTTTATCTACCGGATGATTTCATGAGCATGAGTGGATTGGAACTGTACTACACAGGCAACCTCAGCCGGCTTGTTAACCCACAGGCTACAGCTTTGTCCTATGCTTAAGGCTTGCCTGGTTGGTACTTGATATATTAGTAAAGACACCGCCGCCCAATGAGGCGGCGGTGTCTTGTTTACTGAATAAATCTACTTGCTGGCTACGTGAGACCAGCGAAATGGCTCTTAGTACTTGTCATCCGGATCTTTAGTACTTGTCATCCGGATCCCAGCTGTCCAGGACAGCAGCGTTGTGACCAGCAACACGCCCAGAGGTCAAAGCCTCAAAGATATTGCCATAAACATAGACAAAACCGTTGATGGAGCCAAATTCACCTGCGCTGAACAGGCGGCCGATCTTCTCCCGCTTGGTGTTTAAGACCTGGCAGTCACCATCACGCCTGGCACCGCCCTGGGTGTTGATGTTGGATACAGTCATCTCGATGGCATAGAAGGGTGGGGTGACAATTGTGTCCATGTTCCTGGCGGCACGACCGAACTCCAGGTCCTCACCGGTCTCGGCAAACTTGTTAAAGCTGGCGACTGATGCTTTCAAGCCTTCTGCATTAATACCATTGACAGCAACATTAGCTGGAGTTGTGCCTTTGATCTTGGCAGCTAGTTCTTCTAAGGTATCGCCCTGGAAGATCCAGCCTTTCGACAGGGCCTTGGCGTTGTCTGGGCCCCAATCGCAAAGTTTTTGGACACCTGCGTAGGTGTTGATGATACCTGAACGGCCCGAGCCGATATACAGCGGTTTGGCATCAAACATCGTTTTATCAAACACCATGAAGAACGGCAGGTTGATGAAGTCACTCTCTGAAGCACTGAAATCCTCAACCGGCTTGGACTCAATGTCGTGGTTCATGCTCTTGGCTTCGTTCATGAAGCGTTCGCCTTGCCTGTTCACGAAGATGTGGTTGTAAGGTGTGATTCCGGCTGTGGCATCCGTACTGATCGAAGCCCCGGCTTCTTCGGAAGCCAGGCGGAAAGCTACCGCTGAGTACTCGCAACCATCCATGTGCCAGATGTCAGCGCCAACGCTGAAAGAAAAGTCAAAACCATCGCCTTCGTTATATGGTGTGCCCCACGGCCAGAGGTAGATACCGGGGTGGTTGTATTGGTATTGCCGCTCCGGGCTGCCACCGTAACCGCCGCAAGCCATTACCACACCTTTGTTGGCTTTGATGATCTTCTCGGCACCAGTGCCGCCACTCTCTTTAATCTTGACACCCAGGATCTCTTTGGTGAAGGGATGTTGCACCAGCTCGGTGACCGGGGTATTCAGACGGTAATCGATCTTCCGATCATCAGCGCCCTTCAAGAGCCCCTGCCATAGGAAGCGGCCTTCATTGCCTTCGTAACCGACAATGCGACCTGTACTGGAAGCTGGGCGAGTAACACTGGGGTTGCCCATAGCACCCCATTCGACTGGAATATTGACTTTGTCGAACCAATCCGGTGTCTCCATGGCATGGTTGACCATCTTTTCGACAGTCGGTCGGTCGACTGTGCCAAAGCTGCCGCGCATGATCTTCTCGATCCATTCCTGTGGATTTGACTTCGGTGCAGTATGGATGCTTCCAGAAGAGCAACCCGTACTGCCACCATCGGCGATCGGTGACTTCTCAAAGACGATGACATCAACACCCTGCTCGTAGGCTTCGACAGCAGCGCAGAGACCTGCTCCACCAAAACCGATTACTACGACATCAGTACTCTCGTCCCATTTCGGCATCCATTCCGGGATCTCTACCTTGGGCTCAGTAGACTCCTCTTCCGGCGGTTCCGCCGGCTCACAGCCTACCAGTCCGGTCAGAGCTGCTGTACCACCAACAAGAGCGGCACCTTTGAGAAAGCTCCGACGATCTAATGTGTCTTTACTCAATCCCATGTTTCCTCCTTACGAAGACTTTTTGAACTTTTAATGCTTTTGTCAATGATTTAACTTTTACCTGAAATCCTGTAAAGGCAATTGTAAACGATTTGTCATGGAATTGCGAATTTTTCAAAAAGTCGCACGTATCTACCGATTTTCTCTACGGCTCACCTTCACATACACTACCTACCGCCTGAGACGCACTAATCTATCGATATACCTCCCACGCCTCCACTTTCTGTGCTTGATTAAACCATTTCCTGGGAATTTCCAAGTTTCTGGCCAAAAAGAGCTCTCATGTATAGTTCTCTATCGGTTTCACACACATGGAATTTTCACACAACTCATCTACCAGCACTTTTAAATTGTGGAGAAAACCAGATCCGGTGTTTCAGACCAAACAGCCATACATGAGGGCTCTTTTTGGCCAGAAACTCGGAAATTCCCAGGATTGCCAATTTATAAGCTATACAACCTCATAGATGTCAAGCCTCGAACGAAGATGGACCAGATATCTAAATTGCTAACCACTCTAACAGAATACTCCACATGCAAAACTATGTAATAATGTACAATTGCTACAACATGTAGCAGGAACAGCATCTGTCGGCTTCAAGGAGCCTATAGCAAAGTGCAGTCCGACAGACTACTGGAGGGACAAAATGGAAAGAGGAGGAATTCGATGATCAAGAAATCTGGGTCTATAGCCTTACTCGCTGTTGTTGGACTGGCAATAGCCCTTTTCATGATTTTGCCGACGAACGCCCACGCCAGCAATCCGGTCGATATAACGGGAGCTACCAGTGTGGCAGACATCAAAGCAGAGATTCAGGACGAGATCGATGCGATAGCTGACACCGGTGGCAGTGTCGTTGTTGAAGGCACATTTACTGGTGCAGACGCGATACTGGAATTAGTTATCCCCGCAGATGTTCGAGTCACCTGGAATGCAGAGTACGAAGGTGAGGTCTTAACCCTTATCTATCTGAATGGTCAGGGATCCTTTGAGGTCGTAGAGGGCAAGATCACAAACACCATGGATCGTGATAGTGGCAGTGACTATATACCATCTGTCATTTTCTCGCAGTCGCCCAGCCTGATAATCAGCGGAGGAGAAGTCTTGGCAACAGGCAGCGG
>JAITUO010000199.1 GCA_031286245.1 Coriobacteriales bacterium | reverse complement strand
ATTTTTTATGGTCAACCTGCAAATGCTCAAATTCCAAGGCTCCAAGGTCAAGGGGGCCAAGGCTCAAGGGCTCCAAGACTCAAGGGCTTGATGCTTCAGGAGCTGGGAGTTTGAAAGGTTTCAGTGTTTCGTTTGGTAGCAATTATCTATGACTTGATACTTTGCCACCCCCCTCAGCTTAGCCCGTACTTCTCCCTCTGGTGTAAAAAATCTGTCAGGATACTATCGCGTTCAGCGTCCATCATCTCGGCAAAGAAGCCAATATATTGGTATGTCAGATCCTCAATTGGCTGTTCAGCAACCTTGGTTGCATAAGCGCTGAAGACATCGAAGTTCTGTTGATAGACGTGCATCGAATTAGAAGTCTGAGAATATGTGCCAACAGGAATACCGAGCTGATCGGCGATTTTTTCCTGCAGGCAGATCAAGGCGAAAGCGTTCATGAAGAAAGCCTGTGCAAAGTCATTCGACCTGAACATCACACAGATATCCAGCTTGCCATCGCGGACAAAGAACTGAATGTTTTGCAAACAGGCAGGGTTGGACAATTGGCTGTCTATGAGGTTGTTACGGATGCCGATGATCGCCCGACGGCTGGACATCTGTTGACTACGCTTTAACTCATTGACAACGAAGTCGATCTGGTTGATTGGTTCAATCATCCGATGATGGTAGGTATAGTCCTCTAAAGCCTCAAGCTTACCATCCCGCTCGACCTCAACATCCACAGCAAAGTCCAAGATTCCCTCTAAAACCTCCAGGCGATATTGTTCCAACTCACGTGGGCCACAGATGATCAGCTTGCTGATACGGGGCTCTTTCAGAGGCTCTTCGACATGGATCGTCATCCGGCATTCCAGCTGGCTGTAGGATTCTAGATTCTTCAGATTCCAATCCGAACAATCAGCCAGCTGGCCGTTAGTAAACAGGGCAAGGATGCCCTTGTGATAAGCTTCAGGTAGAGTTTGTGCTTCGATGAAAATGTCTTTCATTCAGCTTCTTTCAAAAATCGTAGGGACACAAATGCAGCATCAAATAGATCAAGTGACTAATCGGCCAAGTCGTGGTCGATCAACACTTGTTCGCGGTTCGGGTCGATAATAGTTTTCACGACATACTCGTCCCAGACTTCCCGCTCGACATCCTCATACATCACCGTGAATGCTGACAAAGGCGCGCCCATCTTTTCATTCGCAGTCTTGGCCAGGGCGACAGCCAGAGCCTTTTTCGTCTCCTCGTCCCTCCCACTGTAAGAATAAACTCTGATCAACGGCATAATTGAGCCTCCTTCACTGCTCTACTCACAAGACCCAACAATTGGACTTGTCCCGGTCGTATGATAATAGCCTTAATCCACCGCCATCACAACGGTATATATCAGCAAATCCGCGGTAATTGTTCGCCGACTAACATGTCCAGGACCCGGGTGGCTCCGAATGCGGTACGTACCCAGGCTACAGGTATTCCTGTGGATAAACCCATGCCGACTTCTCCAATGATTGCTGCCTTAATACCATGTGGATCGGCTTGCATGGCTGCCAAGGCTACTTCAGCCTCGTGCGGTGGCACGACAGCTACCATCTTGCCTTCATTGGCAATCTGATAGATATCGAAACCAAGCATTTCTGCAGCTCCTTGTACCGCTGGTTGTACAGGTATAGCAGCTTCATCAATGGTCATGGTGGTATGGCTTTGAGTTGCCAGCTCATTGATTGTTGAGGCCAGTCCACCGCGCGTCGGATCTCTGAAGCAGCGGGTCGATGGTGCTGCTGCTAGAACTCTGGCTACCATTTGGTTTAGTGGGGCTACATCACTGATGATAGAAGAGGTAAAAGACAAACCTTCGCGGGCTTTGATGATGGCTATTCCATGGTCACCCAAAGTGCCACTCAACAATATCTTGTCGCCTGGTTGGCAATCCCTGCCGCTTAGTGGACGCTGGTTACCAAGCTGGTTACCAAACACCCCGATACCGGCAGTGTTGATGTAGATGCCGTCGCCATTACCGCGGGGCACTACCTTGGTGTCTCCTGTGACGATCTTAACACGAGCCTCATCTGCAGTCAGGGCAATGGATTCACAGATAGTTTGCAAGTCCGTCAACGGCAGGCCCTCCTCCAAAATGAATGCTACGGACAGGCAGACCGGGGTTGCTCCCGAAGTAGAAAGGTCATTGACTGTACCAGCGACTGCCAGTCGACCGATATCGCCACCAGGAAAGAAGTATGGAGTCACCACATAACTGTCGGTGGTGAAGGCCAGGTTTGTTACCGGGTCAGTCAGGCAAACAGTGGCACTGTCGTCACCGGCTTTCAGCTCGTCGGCTGCGTAGGACTCGAAAAATCCGTCTATCAGCTCACGCATCAGCGCACCACCGCTGCCGTGGGCCATGACAACCTGTTCGTAGTCTCTCATCAGATTGGAATACCTGCTTTCATTATTTATCGATTCCGTATTTGTAGTAGGCTGCACAACTGCCTTCGCTGGAGACCATACAAGGGCCAATTGGCCTGGTTGGCGTACAGGCTTTGCCAAACAAGGGGCAATTTACTGGTGAAATGATCCCGCGCAAAACGTCACCACAGCGGCAGCCCTTCGGCTCGACTGTCGGTTCGACGACCAGGTCGAAACGTTGCGCAGCATCGAAGGTTTGATACTGCTTGCGTAGCGCCAGTCCAGAATCGGCAATCCTGCCCAGCCCTCGCCAATCGGCATCTGTGTGTTGGAAGACTTCATCGATACTCTGGCGAGCTTTTAGGTTTCCCTCCGTCTGGACCGCCCGTGGATAAGCGTTGCCAACTTCAAACGGCTGACCCTGACGTTGGTCCGACACCTGTTCGATCAACATGGCAATACCAGCCAGGATGTCTATAGGTTCAAAACCGGTGACTACAGCCGGCATGGCATACTGTTTGGTGACAAATCGATAGGGCTGAAGTCCGAGGATGGTACTGACATGGCCGGGCAGTATCAAACCATCAAGGGCCAATTCGGGATCATTCAACAGGGCAGCCAATGCTGGTGGTACCAATTTGAGTGAAGTCAGAATTGTGAAGTTAGACAGGTTTTGTTCGGCAGCCCGCTTTATAGTCGCAGCTATAATCGGTGCAGTGGTCTCAAAACCAACAGCGATAAAGACGACCTGGCGCCCGGGTTTATCCACAGCTAATTGCATGGCATCTAATGGGGAGTAGACCACTTGTACCGCGCAGCCATCAGCTCGGCGTTCAGCCAAGGAGGTCGAAGAACCGGGCACTCGCAACATGTCACCGAAGGTAGCGACTGTCAGATCGTCAATATGGGTGAGGGCGATAATCCGGTCGATATCCTTGTTCGCCGTGACACAGACCGGACAACCTGGACCGGAAAGCAATCTGATGCTGGGTGGCAGTAATGAGCGCAATCCACTTTTAGCGATGGCCATGGTATGGGTGCCACAGACCTCCATCAACTGGAGGGGGGAGGTGTTGTCGATTTCAGCTGCAGCACGCTCGATACCTGCAGCACGCTCGATACCCGCAGCACGCTCGATACGCCGGAGCAGGCTTTTGGCTAAAGCAGGGTCGCGGAAAGACTCCGACAGGCGGGCATCCATGTTATAGCCCTTCAGCTAACTCTGGAAATTCTCGAAAGAGATCAAGAGTCTCTTGGGCGGATTGCTCGCTGATTATTTCGATGGCAAACCCGGCATGAACCAAAACATAGTCGCCAGCTACAGCGCCGGGCACCAGGTCAACAGCGATCTGGCGGTTAACGCTTAAGATGTCAACCAAAGCGGTGCGGTCAGGGTTTATAGAAATGATCAGGGCAGGTACGGCCAGACACACGGGAGTTATCCTTTCCGGGAGGGGGAAGACTGAGAGGTTGCTAATGTAGACACTCCTCCCATTGCAGTTGCAACTGCAGCTTGTCCATATGCGATACAACCATCATTCGGCGGCAGTTGGCGGTTGGTATAAACAGTCAAACCTCTGCCTCTTAAAGCTGAAGGCAGCTGTTCGATCAGGTAACGGTTCATGAAGACTCCACCGGATAAAGCGATGTCATAACAATCAGTCTGAACAGAGAGCTGCTCGGCCAGCTCGACCACAATTGAGACAACAGCCTGATGGAAACCCAGTGCGATATCTGCCTGAGGTTTGCCAGTAGCCATGTCATCTAAGATCGCTGCTAATAGAGGAGCTAGGTCGATAACGCCGTCGCCATAGGAGAAGTGATAGGTGGGATTGCTTTGTTTCTCGGCTGCTTTTTGTCTATCGGCAGGCCTTGACTGCATCACCGCCTCCAGCTCGATGGCTGGCTCACCCTCGTAACTGGCCTCGCGACAGACTCCAATCAATGCACTGACAGCATCAAAAAGCCGACCCATTGAGCTTGTCAACGGCGAATTGAGCCGCCGATCAATGATGACTTGTAGCTGGCTTTGAGCTTCATAATCGATTTGTTCCAACAAGAACTGGGCTCCGGGATGGTCAAGCAAGCCGCAGGTATATAGCCAGGCATAGGCCATCCGCCAAGGTTGTCTAATGGCAACACTACCTCCAGGCATGACTACTGTCCGCAAGTGAGCCAGGCGCTTAAAACTAGTCAGGCTGGCCAGTAATACTTCGCCACCCCAAATAGTGCCATCGTCTCCATAACCACTGCCATCGAAGGCAAAACCGACAACGCGTTCGGGGTGGCTTTTAAGTTCATGGTCTATCGTCGCCGGTGTCGCTGCCACTACCTCAGCCTGCGCCTCGGCTAGCACTGCTGCGATATGGGCATGATGATGCTGCACCCGGTAAAGGCCAAGACCAGACTCTCTGGCATAATCATTCGCCCACTTGCTGGTCAAATACTCTGGATGCTTGTCAGCAACCAGCACTCTGGGCGTAGTTGTAAACAGTTGTTGATACAACCTGCGTGTGTGATCCCAGTTTTCCATAGCGGCCTTATCGTCCATATCACCACGCTGCTGTGACACATAGGCTTTATCGCCAATAGTCAGGCAGAAGCAGTTTTTCTGCTCCGG
>JAITUO010000195.1 GCA_031286245.1 Coriobacteriales bacterium | reverse complement strand
CATCGTCAGTCTCATGTTCCTGGATGCCATTGTTTGCAACAGCAGGGATGCTGTTCTCAATCGCTTCGGCTAATGACTGGGCATTCTGGCGGCGATCAATCACTTTGGTCTTGAATTTTCTCAGCTGGCGCTCCAGCTTTGCGGTAGCTATATCGATCGCTGCATGGACGTCTTCGTCGGCTGCTTCAGTCCTGATGATATGCCCTTTGGTACGCAAGGTGATCTCACAGGCAGTCGGGTTTTTACGGTTGGGCTTCATCTCGCGGCGGAGCACGACTTCGACCGTCATCGGGTCGATTTTAAAAACCTTGGTGGCATTCTCCAGACGCTCCTCGACAAAGCTTCTCAAATCTTCACGGATGCTGATTTTTCGGCCAGTGACTGTGATGTTCATTACTACCCCCCTACTTCGAAATGGACAGATAACAAAAGCATAGCGCAGTTATCTGCTGCTGTGCAACATAAAATGTTTCGGCTTGGTAGCACTTTTGCGATTATGTCGCAGTCTATTGAAATCCTATCGAGAAAGATTTCTGAAGACGAACCACGCTGGTAAAAAGATGATTCGCTCGATGTAAGCTACTGAGGAGCTCAATTCATTAAAAGAGCTCTATCTGGGCTTACACTCCTCAGGCAATATGTCCTAAGAAATCCTTTGTACGAGGATGCTGGGGATTACTGAAGACATCATCAGGACTCCCTTCCTCAACTATCACGCCATCATCCATAAACACCACACGGTCAGCTACCTCACGGGCAAAACCCATCTCGTGGCTGACGACGATCATCGTCATGCCGCCTTCTGCCAAGCTGCGCATGACATCCAGCACATCGCGCACCAGTTCGGGATCGAGTGCGCTAGTCACTTCATCAAACAGCATGACATGGGGATCCATAGCCAATGCCCGGGCAATAGCCACCCGCTGCTGCTGACCGCCGGACAGTTGAGCAGGCAAGTAATCCAGACGCTCTTCCAATCCAACCTTGACTAAAAGCTCGATAGCAGTACTTTCAGCTTCCGGTTTGCTGCGTTTTAATACCTTGCGTTGAGCCAGCATGACATTACCTTTGGCTGTCAAATGAGGAAACAGGTTGAAGTTTTGAAAGACCATGCCAACCTTTTCGCGCAATTTGTTGACATTCACGCCAGAGCCGGTGATCAGCATGTCCTCAAAGTAAATACTGCCTGCCGTTGGTTTCTCTAAAAGGTTGACACAACGCAGCAGTGTTGATTTACCGGAACCAGATGGGCCTAAAATCACCACAACTTCGCCGCGCCGGACATCGAGAGAGACGCCCTTTAATACTTCCAAATCACCAAAAGACTTATACAAATCAACGATGTTGACAATGCTCTGTCGCCCATTGCCATTTGTCGTTAAAGAGGCTTCATGAATCCGATTATGGTCCGGCGTATACGTGTTTGTCTGATCAAAGCTGCTCATAAGTCTTCACTAATACCCGTTTATGCTATCAACCATGACTGCCTCACATGCTGTCATGCTGCTCGGGGGTAATGCCTATAGGCTGCTCAGCGTCTACTGCTGAGATTGGTGCAATGGTTTTAAATATCCCGACACGTTTGGTCTTGCTGCTCTTAGAGCCGCCAGGTTGCTCAGAGTAACCTTCAGAGGCGCCCAGCTTCTTCTCCAGAATTGAAATAACCCTGATCAAAGGCAAGGTAACCAGCAGGTAGTATCCCGCTGCCACCATATATGGAGTCATCGTACCGGCGGTGTTGACCAGAGACTTGGCGAAGTTCATCTGTTCCATGACCCCCACGGCCGCCAGCAGAGAAGTGTCCTTGTACAGCAGAATAAACTCAGAGGTCATCGTTGGTAAAACCCGGCGGACAGTCTGCGGAATGATCACAAAAAACATCGTCTGGTAGCTGTTCATACCTAATGAATTGGCTGCTTCAAACTGGCCTTTATTGATTGACTGGATGCCAGCCCGGAAAATCTCCGCCAGATAGGCTGAAGAGTTCATAGCTAATACCAGTACGGCTTTCGTGTAGTCTGCAATGAAAATCCCCAAAAGCGGCAGGCCAAAAAAGGCAATATAAATCTGTAAGAACAATGGTGTACCACGGATAATGTTGACCCAGACACTGCTGATCACACGAAATGGAGGGAAGCGTGACATGCGCAGGAATGAGACTCCCAAGCCAATTGGGATCGCCAGCGGGAAACCGATACCAACCAGCATCAGTGAACGTAACCAACCCAGGAAAAGCACTGGCACTGAGGCCACAACCCAGGACGGATTAAGGAACACTCTTAAAAACAGCACCGAGTTCCAGACCTTTACCCACTCTTGATCCTCCATGAAATTAACGAGCTTTTGGGTCATGGTGATGGCGATTACCGTAATCGCATTGGTATGAGGTTCGAGTTCGTAGGTCTTGCCACTGTCGTTGGAGTAGTTGCCAGTGATGTAGTACTCACCGGCGGCTTCGGGTAGGCAGAAATAGTAAATTTCGATATACAACTGGTTGTTAGAACGAATAGGTGTGGAGAAGACCAGGGTCAAATGCTCATCGGTCAGATCTTCAGTATACTTTGGCTCATTTCTCAGAGGATGTACCGGGTCGTCCATCACCATCTCGGTGACCTTCACATAGGTCTTGTCAGTCAGGTTTGACCCATCGGGGAAGTAAAGCGTGATTCCTGTGACCTGTTCACCTTTAGCCACCGTACCGACCCAGGTGATCCGTGTCGGTTGGCCGCCGATAACCTGCCGCAGTGAAGAGTCATTCGGGCTGGCACTCGCTCGCTCCGTCGTCATGGCCAAAGCCTGGGAGGGAACCAGCAAAATGACAGCTAAGAGCAACAATAAGGCCATACCGAGAGGTTGCCAGATTTGCCGGTTGGAGCAAGCCTTTCTAGAAAGACCAGTGAGCAAGCTACACTTTGAAGCCCTGCTTGGCTGTTTAGGCGTCTGTTGTTTTATGTGATACCTGCTCACTGGTGCTCAGTGCTCAAGTTATTTGATCATTGGGTCGAAGTCGAAATACTTCTTAAAAATATTGGCAAATGTACCGTTGTCAATCAAACGTTGCAGGCTTTGATTAACTGCCCGCTCCAAGCTTGGGTTGTCTTTGCTGACCAC
>JAITUO010000160.1 GCA_031286245.1 Coriobacteriales bacterium | reverse complement strand
CATGGATTCCGGCGACGTGACGTTGACCGTGCTTGGCTGCTGATCGCTGACCGTTTACATTAATGCCAGCAAGAATTGTCAAGGTTTGTGGAAAAGTGATATTACGGTTTTCCCATAATCATTTATTTCGAAATACTGGATATCGAATCTAAGGTAGCGAGAGACTAGCAAGAGATAATAGGTGTACATATTTGCTATGTAATCGAAGTTTGATTGTTGTATACTAGTATGCGTGTTTTGTATCACCCAGTCAGACACTCTCCAGTTTAGCGTGGAGTGGGTGGATACGAACCAGAAAGCGAAGGATTGCTTTTCTCAAATCTGAGATAAAGGTTCTACCTTTGGTTATACCTTTAAACATGGCTTAGACATCTTCAGCATCCGCTTTCAAATCACAGGGAAAACAGCCGCATAACAGGTGAGGACTTGGCTCTTAAGGCCGTACTCGACTTGGAGTGTTATGGAAGAAGCTGATCGTCGAGATCATAAATGGAAGATGGATTACAAGCAGGCAACTCCTGCCCTGACCTGCTTGATACATAAACTGTTGGTATTGCTGTCTTCAGTAAGTCAACCCGATTGCATAATACCTGCGGCCGCAACTTGTTGCCGACCGCGGTGTTAATAACGATGGCTGTATTCAGGATGAAATCTCTTAAAACCGTCATCTCCTGGATAGACATCGTTTTGCCGAAATACATCGGCAAAGGTCTTCTCCACCTGAGAAATATTGGCCAGTAAATGAAAGGAGACAGCATCTCAAAAGTGTGGAAAAGAGTTTAAATGGCTGGAACCTGAAAGGGGTTACTGAATGAAAGAAGATTTGAAAATGAAAGAAACTGGATTGTCCCGTCGCCAATTCCTGGGTGGAGCTGGCATAGCTCTGACCGGAGCTCTGGCAGGGGCAGCAGGAGCATCGCTGGTGGGATGCTCCGAAACCGCCGATACCCAGGAGGCTGGAGTTGTTGCTTACCACGAAAGCATCAAGTGGGATGCCGAGTACGACGCTGTTGTTGTAGGGTTCGGACTGGCTGGAGCCGCTGCTGCGGTATCCGCAGCCGAGGCGGGCGTAAAAAGGATCCTGCTGCTCGAAAAAGCACCCTATGGTGAAGAAGGCGGTAATTCCAAGGTCTGTGAACAATACTGTCTGGCTTGGGACAACGAAAAAGACGGCACTGAGTACATGATTGCCATGAGCCAAGGCATGCCCAGTGCCACGCCGGAGATCATCCAGTTCATGGCCAAGGGTGGTGCAGAGAATAAAGACTGGCTGCTTTCTCTGGGAGTCGGCGAGTTGATGACCGTGCTCAATCCTGGCAATAGAAGACCTATGGATTTCTGGGTTGATAGGTGGGGAGAAGTTATCCTTGCTGATTACGAGATCGGCGAATACCTCTGTCACCGTGATGATGGTACGGCTTCATTTGGAGAATACCCGATCTTGCCTGATGGGACATGGAATGATGGACGCTCCTACTGGACCTCGTTGGATGGCCCGGACAATCATGAGAAGCGTCTATGGAAAGGCATGCGTAAGCAGGTAGTCGACCGTGCAGATACAATCGATATCTGGATGGAGTCCCCCGCAGTCTCGTTGATTCAAGACCCGGTATCCAAGACCGTCTTAGGTGTTGTTGTCGACAGAATGGGTGACAAGGTCAACGTGCGAGCCTTAAATGGCGTCGCTCTGACCACCGGCAGCATGGAAGCTAACATGGCAATGCTTGGTGCTCTGGCTCAACGCTATGAGACCTATCCGATTGGCTCTGTTTACAACACTGGCGATGGTGTGATCATGGGTATGTCTGCCGGAGCAGAAATGTGGCATATGACTGGCTTGTCCGGACCATGGCTGTTGCCAAAACTACCTGAAGAAGACCGTTGTTACTTCTCCGGTACGATGCGTTATCGTTGGTTGCAGGGTGGCGAGTGCATCCACATCGATTCTCGCGGCAAGCGCTTTGCCGCAGAGCATGGGAACCACAAACACGGACACTTGCGTGTCGGTGACACGATGCAGAACCAGCAGCTCCCCAATCAGATGTGGGCGATCTTCAATATCGTGGCAGACACCGATAACCAAGTGCCAAAGATCGACCATTCACTGGTGATAACAGCAGCTTCTGCAGAGGAGCTTGCTGCAAAAATCGGCATTGACGCAGCCACTTTATCTAAGACAGTTGCTGACTATAACTCCTATTGCGCCAGCGGTGTTGATCTGGAATTCCTGCGCGATGCTCGTACTTTAAAGGCCCTTGATACTGCCAATCTTTGCGCTGTTCGGCTTTATCCAGCCATCGTGAACAGTCAGGCTGGGCCAAGACGTAACATCAAATGTGAAGTCTTAGACACCTTGGGTAACCCGATCCCCGGTTTGTATTCCGCCGGTGAGCTGGGTAGTTTCTGGGCGGGAGCCTATGAAGCTGGTGGCAATATCGCGGAATGCCTCTACACTGGACGAGCTGTCGGTGTTAGCCTGGCGGAGAAAACGCCATTGCCAAAGGGGATCGTTTACGAAAAGATTGAGTCGAATCCAAACTTGACAGGCAATGATCTTCTGGCAATCGAGCAAGGTGGTACTCAAGTTGTCTTAGGCTCCAATGAGTATCTAGGTGTTGGAGAAGGCCTGCATGGCTTTGTCAAAGTCAAGGTCAAGTACATTGATGGCAAGATAATCAGCATCGACATCGTTGAACACCATGAAACTGCTGGCATCACCGATCTGGTCTGGAGTGACATGCCGAAAGCCATAGTGACAGCTAACTCAGCAGAGGTTGATGTTGTCAGTGGTGCGACTATCTCCAGCCATGCCCTGATCGAAGCCGTTATGGATGCTATCTCACAGGCTCGTTGATCAGTTTTAATGGCTAAGAAGGTGCTAAACATGCCAGCCTGATTTGGTGTTTAGCCTGATTTGGCGTTCAGCCTATTTTGTTCAGCGGGCACTGAATGATAAATCGTCATTCAGTGCCCGCTGTATTTTCCTAGACATATCTGTGAGAGTTATCATCCTGCCTAAGATCTGTTGACCATAACGATATGCCCTTCAAAGTTTACAAAGACTGCTTGGATGATCTCAGGGTGCTGTTTTACGAACTCGGTGCCCGGTTTTATCCCCATGGCTAATAAGGTCGTCGAATAACCTTCGGCATCGATTGAGGCTTGAGCTACAACTGTCACACCGGCCACATCGGTTGCGACTGGGTAGCCAGTCTTTGGATTGAGAATGTGGTGATACAGGATTCCGTTTTCGATAAAGCAGCGCTCGTATACTCCGCTGGTGACGACTGACACATCAATGGCGTCGATGGTCTGCAGAATGGCATTGGGGTTTTGGGGGTCTTGGACACCGACCCGCCAGGCTGATCCATCCGGTTTTTTACCGCTGGCGAGTGTATTGCCACCCAGATTGATGCAGAAGTTATTTAGTTCTTGCGATCTAAACACTTCAGCCAGGCGATCTGCAATGTAGCCTTTAGCGATTCCGCCCAGGTCAATTGCGGCTTTTGGATCGTCGAGATGAGCGTAGTAGTGAGTGTTGATATCATCGCTGCTGGAATCACCGGTAATGTCGCTTAAAGTGGTTCTACGTAGATGCAAACCTTGCCAATCGACATGGCAGAGTGCCGATGTAAGCTGCTCTTGGTTGGGGATAATCCCTTGCTGAAAATCCCATAAAGCGACCACAGGACCAATTGTTATATCAAACATACCTTGACTCTGTTGGCAATAATACTGTGCAGCTTTCAAAACCGTATGTGTATCGAAATCGATCTCGACCTCGTTGCCGCCAGATTGATTGATGTTTGCTATATCGGAATGCGGCAGCGTCCGCGAGAATAGTCGTTCGAATCGCCGGCACTCGTCACGCGCCATAGCGAAGGCTTGGCTGCTTGTTTCTACAGAACCATACGAAATCACCGAGACAATTGTGTTAAACGCAAAGAAGTTGGCTTTTAACAAGCCCGACTCATCTGGCCCAGTTTGCCAGTATTGGTCTTCCATGGGGATAAGATCGGGCGCCTTGTTGCTGCCGATGCGGATGTTGGCTTTGTCGTTATTGCTGTTGGTATGGGTGTTTGTGCTCATAATCAGCTTTCGTGTTGTGTGTCTGCTTTGTCATTATAACTACCTATGACTACTGGCACGCCACTGGCTTTATCATCGTTTAAGCCTTGATATGCTCGGTTCGGCTATGTCAAGGCAATCAAGACAGTCAAAACGCTGATTTGCTTTATTACGCGATCGAATGATGTTCCGATAGCCACTACCTGACAAGGAAAACCTCGTCCACATCTCCGTGTATGAAATATTTCCGCAAAAAGGGCCCATTTGTACGATTTTCTATGGGGTGGGAGGTCGCTTTTTTTCCTATGAATTTTAAAAGGCCTGGTAGATGAGTCGCATTTGAAAACATGTCGAATTAAATCACATAGAAAACCATACAACAAGTGCCTTTTTGCGGCAAAATTTTCATTAGCCAAGCCAGATAAGTCACCACTGATCTGGCTGAGGGGTGCGTCGATGTGCGTCATATGCAATCGGCTATATGCAATATAATATGGCTTACAAATAAGGGTGGTAATCAAAACAGAGGAGGCAATACTATGCTAATCAGTAATGTTGGCCAAAGTACAGAAGCAGACGCTTATCAAGCAGGTAAGCAAGCGGCAGCCGGCGCTAAAACCGGTTTATCCGACGTCAAAATCGCATTCGCCTATTCCAGTGTGGTGTATGACACTGACAAATTACTTGCTGGAATCGCTGAGGAGCTGCCCGGAGTCCCGGTGCTTGGCAATACCTCATTCACAGGTGTAATAACTCCTGCTGGATTCATTGGCAGTGATGACGGTTTCGTTGGTATCATGGCATTTGCAGACGAAAATCTGGCTGTCGGAGTATCCGGTTCAGCGAAAGATGGTGACGCCCGGCAGACTGGCCGAAAAGTAGCACTGGAAGCCATGCAGAATGCAGGTAAAGACTGTGCGCCAGACTGCTACTATCTCGCCGCATCGCCTGGCGAAGAAGAGTTCTATATCAAGGGGATAACTGATGTCATCGGCAGGGTGCCTATGTTCGGCGGCAGTGCGGCAGACAATGCCATCGTCGGTGAGTGGATGCTGTTCGCTGGTCAGGATGTCTTTGCCGACGGAGTCATCGTAGCTTTCTTTTATGGAGCACAGATGACCAACCTGTTCACTGGTGCCTACCGCGAGACTGGCGATGTTGGTATCATCACCAAGGTGGTTGACAACCGCGTTTTAGTTGAAATCGACAACAAACCTGCTCTCCAGAAGTATGCTGAATGGGCTGGTGTACCAGTCGACTCTCTGAAAGGTGGCGATCTATTGGTCTATACCATTACCTCACCCCTGGGGGTCAAGGATCGACTAGGCGACCTTACTGCTATCCGTCATCCGATGAATGGCAATGACGATTTCTCAATGAATATCGGCGCCAATCTTGCCGAGAAGACAGCGGTTATCCGCATGGAAGCAACGGTAGATGAGTTGATTTCCTCTGCAGCCGATTGCATTGAACAGCTGAAAAACAAGATGGGCAGCAAGGCTGCAGCTTTCCACCTGGTACACTGCGGCGGTCGACGTGCTGGTATCGGGGAGCGCATCGACGAGGTAGTTACAGCAGTTCAACAGGCTGTCGGAGATGTGCCATTCATCATGGAATTCACATTCGGCGAATACGGCTTTGAGGATGACGGCAATAATTCAACTGGCGGCTTGATGCTCAGCTACACCGGCTTTGCTGGTTAAAGGCGGGAGGTATAGAAAATGAAGATGATCATCGGTGGCAAACCAGTCGATGCATCCGATAAAGCAGTGATCGAGGTAATTAATCCAGCCAATGGTAAAGTCATCGACACAGTACCAGCGGCAACCGAGGCCGACGTCAAGAATGCAGTCAAGAAAGCCAAAGCCGCTCAGAAGGTCTGGGCAAAAATCCCGGTCTATGAGCGTGGCGAGATTTTGATGCGGTTTGTTGATCTTGTGGAGAAGGACAAAAAGCGCTTGGCACAGACACTGTCACAGGAGACTGGAAAACCCATCGCAGAAGCTAAAGGCGAGATCGCAAATATCCCAATAGCTTTTAAGGCTTTCGTGGAACGGGCCAAACACCTCTACAGCGAG
Source organism: Coriobacteriales bacterium (assembly GCA_031286245.1). GTDB lineage: Bacteria > Actinomycetota > Coriobacteriia > Coriobacteriales > UBA8131 > WQXZ01. The sequence continues at coordinate 41 of JAITUO010000160.1, read as the reverse complement.
ACAATCCAGGGAAGCATGGAACAAAATCAAGAAAACCACGT
>JAITUO010000125.1 GCA_031286245.1 Coriobacteriales bacterium | reverse complement strand
ATAAGCCAGGCTGATTGTATTATCTACGCCGGTTCGCTGGTCAATCCGGAACTGTTGGAATATGCCAGGCCAGATTGCGAAATCCATGACAGTGCCGGTATGACGCTTGAGGAAGTCATCGCTGTCATGCAGAAAAACGAACAGAACAGCCTGCTCACCGTCCGCCTGCATACCGGTGACCCCAGCTTGTATGGCGCTATCCAGGAGCAGATCGACATCCTGGCTGAACAGTCCATAAACTACCAGGTGATCCCCGGAGTCAGCGCGTTTTCGGGAGCAGCAGCTGCCCTGGGTGCTGAGTACACGCTACCGGGCATCAGCCAGACGCTGATTCTAACTCGCATGGCTGGTCGAACACCAGTCCCGGAGAATGAAAGCATTGCTGACCTGGCCCGGCACCAGGCTTCGATGGCGATGTTTCTGTCCTCTGGCATGCTGGCCGAACTGGCCAAAGAATTGATCACCGGCGGTTACCGACCGGAGACTCCGGCTGCAATTGTCTATAAAGCCACCTGGCCGGACGAAAGAATCGTTCGCACCACTGTCGGTGAGCTGCCGGCTGCCGGTGCCGCGAACAACATCTCAAAGACTGCGATCATCCTGGTTGGCGACTTTTTGGCTGCAGAATATGAGCGTTCCCGCCTCTATGACCCAACGTTCAGCCATGGGTTTCGGCAGGGGAGTAATGGGGAGTAGACCGTGAGTCAGCGGTTTGCGATATTCTGCTTCACTGATCAAGGTGAGCAGCTAGCCAGGCGGATTGCCGGTTTGCTGACTGTCGAAGCGGCAAAAACTGACAGTCCAGAGGCTAAAGATATCATCGCTAATAGCCTATCCAAGCAGTCTGATACAGCATCAATCCATCGGGTCACAAAACTCAGTGAGACAGTCCAGCCTTTGTTTCAAACTGGCCGAGCCCTAGTTTTTATAGGTGCCAGTGGCATCGCCGTTCGTGCCATTGCACCTTTGATCCGAAGTAAAACGACAGACCCGGCAGTTATCGTCATCGATGAGGCCGGTCGTTTCGTAATACCGCTGCTTTCCGGCCATCTGGGTAGGGCCAATCGCCTTGCCAGTCAGATCGCCGCGTTGATCGACGCAACTCCGGTGATCACGACAGCTACAGATGTCAATGGGGTATTCGCCTTTGATGCCTGGGCTTCTGAGTACGGATATCAGGTCGCCAACCCATCAACCATCAAAATTGTTGCCTCAGCGATGTTAAATGGCCAAACAGTTGGTCTGAGCTCTGACTTTGCGGTCTCCGGTGACCTGCCGGGGCTGGTAGAGGCCCTGGATCATGGTGATTTAGGTGTTTGTATCAGCCTTGACCAAACCAAACACCCTTTTACTGAGACCTTGAAGCTGGTACCGACCTGTGTCCATATTGGCATCGGTTCTCGCAAGGGAGTTGATGTGCAGCTACTGAAAGCCTTCTTTTTCGACACTCTGGCCAACCTGGCTATTCCAATACAGGCTGTGGCTGCTATTGCCTCAATCGATTTGAAAAAGAATGAACCTGCCATTAACCAACTGGCTGAATCCCTGGCAGTTCCCTTCATCACCTACAGTGCTGCAGAGCTTAACACTGTAGCCAGCTTGTTCGAACAGTCCGAGCGGGTATTGGCTGTTACTCAGACCGGTAATGTCTGTGCAGCGGCTGCCTACCTATCTTCTGGTCAAGGCCGTATGGTTTGTCCGAAGACTGCCAGAGACGGCTGCACAATTGCAATTGCCATATCAGATTGGACGGTACAGTTTTGAAATTGATAATGACAGGACTGGACTACACGCGAGCCGACCTTGATACCCGTTCGCGCTTTGCGGTGACCAAAGAGCAGTCGCAACGGCTGATCACTGCTCTGGTAGCTAACCAGCCAATTGCCGGGGCTGTATTGATCTCTACCTGTAACCGCACTGAGTTATATGTATCGATACCGGATGATGCTCCAACAGATTTAAGCCCAACAGCCTTACTCTGTGAGATGGTCGAGCAGGACTACACAGCATGCCAGGGCTATTTTGTCGAGCGGGAAAATGATCTAGCTATCAGTCATCTCAGCCGTGTGGCAGCCGGTTTGGATTCCCAAATCCTCGGTGACGATCAAATCATCACCCAGACCCGTGAAGCATTGGAGTTGGCTCGCGAGTTGGGCACAGCTGACAGTTATTTAGAGACCTTCTTCCGACAGGCCATCTCCGCAGCTAAAGCCATCAAAACCAATGTTATCATGAAGGCTCTGGGAGCAGCATCGGTACCCCTGGAGACAATTAAAACCTTAAAGACACTGACGGCTTTTGCTGGGAAAAAAGCCGTAGTCATTGGCAACGGTGTGATTGGCAGGAGCGTCGCTGAGCTGCTGATCAACGAGGGTGTCAGCGTCACAGTCACACTGCGGCAATATCACCGTGGCGCGGTACAGGTGCCTGCCGGTGCAGCAACCATCGGTTATATCGATCGCTACCAGGCCATCGACGGAGCCGATATAGTGGTCAGTGCCACAACCAGCAATCATTACACCCTGCGTACAGACGAGCTGACGAACTTGATCAGCAAGCCGCATATCATCATCGACCTGGCTGTGCCTCGTGATGTCGAGCCGACTATCGATGATCTTGGTGAGGTCAGGTTATTGACTGTCGATGATATAGCTGCTGAGAGCCAGCAACTGTCCGCAGAAAGCCTGGCCACCGTTGCAGCGATCATTGATGAGCATGCCAATAAGTACCTGGCCTGGAAAAAGAACAAAGAAGCCCTGGCCGGGCTGGAGTTAAGCCAGCCAACTGATGTATCCGACAGCACCCCAGGCAATGTGACCCGGGTGACTCCCCCAGAAAAAGGAAGACAGATGCGAATATCAGCCGTCGGGCTTGGCCCGGGTAATCCAGAGTACATGGCACCACGCGCCCGACAGGCGATCTTAGAGAGTGACTGTGTCGTTGGTTACATCAGTTATCTGCGGTTGATCCCGGACTTGTTGACAGGTAAGCAGACAATCGCTACCGGTATGCGCAGTGAGACCAAGCGCTGTCAGGCAGCCATTGACGAGGCCTTGAAGGGCCAGCAGGTCTGTGTGGTCTGCAGCGGCGATGCCGGAGTTTATGGCATGGCTGGGCTGTTGTTCGAGCTGGCTGAAGGCCATCCCGAGCTGGAGATTGAGGTGGTTCCCGGTATCACAGCAGCAACCGCCGCCGCCGCAGTCTTAGGCTCGCCGCTGACCAACGATTTCGCTGTCATCAGCCTCAGTGACCTGTTGACCCCCTGGGATGTTATCGCCAAACGCCTGGAAGCTGCCGCTGCAGCTGACCTGGTATTGTGCCTTTATAACCCGCAGAGTCACAAGCGTGACGATTATCTGCGACGGGCCTGCGATATTTTATTGCGCCATAAACCACCAGACACCAACTGCGGTTACGTGCGCAACGCTTTTCGCGGTGAGGCCAGCGAAAGCCAGCTTTGCACACTCGACCGGCTGGCTGGCGAACCAGTCGACATGCTGACCACGGTGATCGTCGGAAATTCCGACACCCGGGTGACCAGCGGCAAACTGGTCACCGCTCGTGGTTACAGGCTGTGATGGTGGTTTTTGTGGATAAAACCGTGCCGGGTCTGACTGCTAATCAAAAAGACTTGACAACAGTCCGGTTGCTGGTTTTTGGTGGCACAACCGAAGGTCGTCTGCTGGCAGTTTTGCTGGCCCAGGCGGGGGTAGCTGTGGTGTTGTCGGTGGCTACTGATTATGGGCGTGAGACCGTCAGAGAGTCGGTTAGCAGAATCCCGGAAAAACTCGATATTCAGGTGGCCCGGCTCAGTCAGTTAGAAATGTTGGAGCTGATTGAACAGGGTGGTTTTGATTATTGTATCGATGCCACTCATCCCTACGCGGTGGCAGTCACAGAAAACATCCGCATGGCTTGTGAGCAGGCCGGACTCAGCTACTTGAGGTTACTACGCCCTGGTGGGATAGCGGATCAGAACGAATCTCTGAGGCTACAGTCATCCGAAGGTCAGTTGGCTGAGACCAGATCGATCTGTGTTCCGGACAATCAGGCAGCAGTTGACTACTTGAAACAACATGAGGGCAGAGTTTTATTGGCAATTGGCAGCAAGGAGTTGGCGGTCTACACTCAACTGGAAGGTTTTGCACAACGGTTATATCCCCGTATGCTGGCGCTGCCTGACTCATTGAACAAGGCACTGGAGCTGGGATTTCGCAGTGCGAACATCTACTGTATGCAAGGCCCTTTCAGCTATGAGCTGAATCTCGCAATATTGAAAGCCATTGGAGCCAGTTATCTGGTGACTAAGGACTCCGGTGAAGTCGGTGGTTTTGAGGACAAGCTGCTGGCTGCCGAGGTAACCGGAGCACAGTTGATAGTCATCGCTCGACCGACAGATGAGCAAGGATACAGCTTCCATGAAATCTTGAGGTTTTTTGGTATCAGAGAGCCGGTTGAAAACGCGGAGGCTG
>JAITUO010000020.1 GCA_031286245.1 Coriobacteriales bacterium | reverse complement strand
TGTGAGGCTTGCAAAGGATCACGTTATAACCGTGAGACCTTACAAGTGGCTTATAAAAGCAAGAATGTTGCAGATATTTTGAACATGAGCGCAGCTGAGGCCTTGGAGTTTTTCTCCGGCATTCCAAAACTGAGACGGAAGCTACAGACACTGGTAGATGTCGGATTGGGATATATCCGTCTCGGTCAACCAGCGACTCAATTATCAGGAGGAGAAGCCCAGCGCGTCAAGCTATCCAGCGAACTGCAACGTGCTCAAACTGGCTCAACCTTTTACATCCTCGACGAACCGACAACCGGTCTGCATTTCGAGGATGTCCGCCAGCTGTTGCTGGTTTTGGAGCGGTTAGTAGATAAAGGTAACACCGTTGTAGTCATCGAGCATAATCTGGATGTTGTCAAGTGTGCTGATCGGATACTTGACCTCGGCCCGGAGGGTGGGGATAGGGGAGGCGAGTTAATAGCCAGCGGAACCCCGGAAGAAGTCGCAGCGACTGCCGGTTCATATACCGGCGAGTTTTTGGCAGCGTTGTTTGATCGGACCGGTCATAGCTATCATGATGCTGATTGTATCGACGTTGCCGCCACACAGTCTGGTTAAAACGCCAAAATGATGCCGCCACGTGACGCATAAGTGGAGCATAAACCTCCGGTTGAAGTTATAAAACTGTCTTTAAAGGGGATTTCTGCCAGTATCTCAGCCTGTGTAGCAAGAGCCTTTTGCTCTGCCTCGACATGGGAGATTGCCAGAATGCGTTCTGAAAAGTCATCGGTACGGTCTTTCATCATCTTGATCAGTTGTTTGACAGCCTTCTGGTAGTTGCGGGCTTTTCCAACTACCTTCATTTCGCCCTCCACACCGGCACAGATCGGTTTGATATGTAAGAACTCTGCCATAGTTGCAGCGACCCGTGACATTCTGCCGGTTCGCACAGCAGTATCGAAATTATCCAGGATAAAGAACGTATTCATGTTGGTGATGAAATGCTCTACTTGTGTGACCAGGTCCTCATCTGTCAGTTTGTTCCTCACTAAATCGGCGATCTTCATAGCGATCAAGGTCTCACCGACTGAGGAAGATAAGCTGTCGAAAACGTGGGTCAAGGCACCCATGAACTGGTCGGCTCGCAGACGGGCTGCCAGACAGGCGCTTTCGAATGAGGCTGACAATTTAGAAGACAGCGTCACTACAAAGACGCTGCCATCGCTGGCATAAGCGTCAAGATACAGGTGTGGAGAAGGTGCAGCGGTCGTTGGGCCAAGTGCTGAAGATTCAGCATGTTTTAGATAAGCCGATACGTCTAGCGCATTATCGTCTAAATAATCATACCCGTCGACTGTCAAGGTCAAAGGGACGCTAATCAACTCAATACCAGTGATTGCCTGTCGAGCTTCCGCCGAAAGGTCACACCCGCTATCGACAACGATTCGTACCATATGCTGCTCCTGATTCAACTTGATCCTAGATGGAATAAAAAGCCTCTTTACCCAGACCGCAGACTGGGCAGGCAAAATCATCCGGAATATCTTCCCAAGCTGTGCCGGGACTGATGTCGATAGACATATCCCCAAGCTCTGGGTCATAAGAGTATCCACATACAGGGCACATATACTTCATAAACCCTCCTGACTTATTAAAACGATGGTGTAGATAATACCAGAATGCCAGGCATTATTGAAAGCCAAGAGGTGGCATTCCTGATAGCATGGATAACATGCATGACGATGCCATACCAACACTGAAAGAACAGCTAGCCAGTGTGCCAAAGGCTCCTGGAGTTTATCTCTGGAAAGATACAGCTGGCAATGTGTTATATGTCGGCAAAGCCAAAGACCTGCGTGCCCGGATGCGTCAGTATCTCAGCCTGCAAGACGAAAGGCCGATGATCCCGATGCTGGTGGCTCAGTCAGCAAGTTTTGACTATCTGGTTACAAATAATGAGCATGAGTCATTAATCCTGGAAAAAAACCTGATCGACCAGTTCTCACCAGCTTATAATGTCGATTTCAAAGACGACAAAAGCTATCCGTATATTGCTCTGACAATGTCTGACAGCTTTCCCGCGCTTAAGTACACCCGCGAACGACACTTGCCAGGTATCCGCTATTTCGGGCCTTACACCGATGCTCGGGCTGCTCGTATGTTGATCGAAGTTGCCAGACGCATTACACCAATCTGCCTGGCGACCTGCGACGGTCATAAACGCCTCTGCCGCCGACTGGCCAATAATCCAACGGCAACTGGCGACAAACCTTGTTTTAACTACAGTGTTGGTCTGGGTCTCGGCCCCTGTACAGCAGCCTGTACGGTTGAAGAGTACGCTACTAATGTGGAGAAGGTCGTCCGCTTTTTGTCGGGGCAACGGCGGGCTTTCATTGTTGAGCTGAAAGACGAGATGGCTCTCGCTGTCGATGAACTGGACTTTGAGAAAGCGTCACGTCTACGCGACCGAATTGAGACGATTCAATCACTGGATGACCGCCAGAATGTCCAGCTGGACGATGACTATACCGCTGATGTTATCGGTTTTTATCGTGAAGAGACGATCACAGGTGTGCAAGTGCTGGCTGTACGAGAAGGCAGCGTGCTCTGGGCCAATGAGTTTGTTTTAGACAAAGGCCGAGACATCGGGGATGCCGAGCTAGTCAAAGGTTTCATGATGCGTTATTACGAGAGTGCCAGTTCAATCCCTCCACGGATCTTACTGGCAAGCCTGCCTGAAGACAGCGGTTTGATTGCAGATTGGCTGACCGTACTGTTGGCTTCCGCACATGGGCAGAAAGTGCGTTTGCTGCTACCGGTGCTAGGTGATAAACGCGAACTGCTCGATCTCGCAGAGCGCAACGCTCATCATGCCTTGAATCGATATAAGGTTCGTTCACGCTACGATGAAGAACGTGCGAACCGGGCAATGCTGGAGCTGCAGAGTGCACTGGCTTTGCCAACTGCTCCTTTGCGTATCGAGTGCTTCGATATCTCGACCATTCATGGTCAGCATTCTGTCGGTTCGATGGTGGTATTCACTGCCGGTTCGCCAGAAAAATCTGAGTATCGGCGGTTTAGGATCCGTATGGCTGCTACCGAGGCTAATGATGTGGCGATGATGAAGGAAGTCTTAAGCCGCCGGTTTGCTCCTAAACGGTTGGCTGATACACGTTTCGGTATCCAACCGGATTTGATCATAGTCGATGGAGGCCGTCCTCAATTAAACACTGCGACAACCCTTTTAGCAGAGCTGGGGCTGGAGATCCCAGTAGCAGGGCTGGCAAAAGCAGAGGAGCTTCTCTTTACAGAATGGAGCGGATCCCAACCGATAGTCCTACCCACCGGGTCAGCTGGTTTGCATCTGGTCAAACAGCTGCGTGATGAGGCTCATCGCTTTGCGATTAACTACCATCGCGGTCTGCGAGGCAAGACTATGAAAAAAAGCCTGCTAGATGATATTGAAGGGCTTGGCCCAAAAAGACGCAAGGCCCTGCTGTCAGCTTTTGGCTCTGTCAAACGTATCCAGCAGGCCAGTGTCGAACAGATCGCTGCTGTCAAAGGTATCCCAGCAAAGCTGGCACAGCAGATCTATGACTTTTTACATCAGCCTTAATCAGGAAGACTTCAATGTTATACTAAACGGTTGGCAATCGAAAAAACCATGACCGGAGGCGGTACGAGGAGTATATGGCAGATACCAGATTCAGACCTAAGAAGAAACCATCTGGCCGGCGGCCTCATTATATGATGCTGTTATTGCTGGCTTTATTAATGGCGGGCTCCGTTTTCATGTTCTGGCCACCGGACACCAGTATCCATCAAGGACTCGACGTCCAGGGTGGCCTGTCTGTCGTCTTACAAGCTCATAAAACTGACGGTTCTGACGTCAGTGGTGAAGACATGTTGGCTGCTCAATCAATCGTTGAGCGGCGCGTCAACCTGCTTGGAGCATCTGAAGCCAGTGTACAGATCCAGGGCACGGACCAGTTGATGGTTCAGATCCCCGGTGTTGTCGACCAGACGGCTGCCCTAAGTGCGATCGGGACAGCAGGTGTATTGGAGTTTGT
>JAITUO010000005.1 GCA_031286245.1 Coriobacteriales bacterium | reverse complement strand
ATGGCCATCGGTGCCAAAGTTACCTTGCGCGGCGAGCGGATGTGGGAGTTCCTGGATCACGTATTAGCCATGGCCATACCACGGATTCGCGATTTCAGAGGTATACCGACCAGCAGTTTCGATGGTCGCGGCAACTACACACTGGGGTTGACCGAACAGCTGGTATTCCCGGAAATCGATTATGACCAGGTGGATAAGATCCGCGGTATGGACATCACCTTTGTGACTTCGGCCGAAAACGACTCAGATGCCCTGGCTCTGTTCGAATCGCTCGGCTTTCCTTTCAGGCGGAACTAGGAGGAATAAGGAATAATGGCCAAAAAATCGATGATTGCCAAGGCTAAACGGGAGCCGAAGTTCTCCTCCCGTCAACACAACCGCTGCTCGCGCTGTGGCCGTCCACGTAGCTACTATCGGAAGTTCGGTATCTGCCGTATCTGCCTGCGAGAGATGGCCAACCGTGGAGAGCTGCCCGGTGTCCGTAAGGCCAGCTGGTAATAGGCTGATAAGCTGTTGCAGGCTCGAGGCTAAAAGATGAAACCTAGCCTGGTATGAGACTGGCAACAACTGAAGTAACAATAGGAGGTAATGATGTCAATGTCCGACCCCATCGCAGATATGCTGACCCGGGTGCGTAATGCGAACACAGCGAATAAGGAAACAGTCAGCATGCCGTCGAGTAAGAAGCTCGTCGAGATCGCCCGCATCCTGAAAGAGGAGGGCTATATCATCGATTACGAAATAGTCGATGCCACACCTGCTAACCAGCTGGTGATTATTTTGAAATATGGGCCTAGACGGGAGAAGAGCCTGCGCGGGTTGAAACGCATCTCTAAGCCTGGGCTGAGGGTATATGCTAACAAAGACCAACTGCCACGCGTTCTAGGTGGCCTTGGTACCGCAGTGATCTCGACATCCAAGGGCGTGATGGCTGACCGCGATGCCCGCAAACTTGGCGTCGGTGGCGAAGTCATCGCCTATATCTGGTAGAAAGGCAAACAAGATGTCACGTATCGGCAAACAACCTATCCCGGTGCCATCGGGAGTAGATGTCTCAATCGACGGCACTATGATTACAGTCAAAGGACCGAAAGGTGAACTGACACAGGCTGTCTCTGATCTGGTCACTGTCTCCAACCAGGAAGGTCTGTTAACTGTCAGCCGTGTCGACGACAGTCGTGAGGCCAGATCGTTTCATGGCTTGTACCGCACATTGCTTTCCAATATGGTAGTTGGAGTCAGTGAGGGCTTCTCGAAATCTTTAGAAATCGTCGGTGTTGGTTATCGTGCAGCTATCAAGGATGCGAACCTGGAGTTACAACTGGGTTATTCACACCCAGTAATCGTTAAAGCAGAGGACGGTATTTCATTCGAGGTGCCAGCCCAGACGCAGGTTATTGTGCGTGGAATCGACAAACAAAGGGTCGGCCAGGTGGCCGCAGACATTCGCAAATGGCGTAAGCCCGAACCATACAAGGGCAAGGGTATCCGCTATTCAGGCGAACGTGTGCGACGTAAGCAGGGCAAGGCTGCCGGTAACTAGGAGTAGAGCATGGACAAACAGAAAACCAAGAAGCAAGCTTTAAAAAGACGCCAACGTCGGGTACGAGGCAAGATCAATGGCACTGCTGAGGTGCCTCGCCTGAGAGTGACCAGATCGAACAACCATATTTACGCTCAGGTCATCGATGATGTGACCAGAAGGACCTTGGTATCGGCGTCCTCGCTCGATGCCGAGTTCAAGGCCTCAAGCGAGAATGGGGCGAACAAGGCTGGAGCAGCGGTCGTCGGAGAGTTGATTGGCAAACGTGCGAAGGCGGCAATGATCGATAATGTGGTCTTCGACCGTGGCGGATACCTGTATCATGGCCGAGTCAAGGCCCTGGCTGACGGAGCCCGCGCTGCGGGCCTGGTGTTTTAAAGAAAGGTAGACCATATGGCACGCGAAAAAGCACCGGTTGCCGAGCTTCAGGAAAAAGTAGTTTTTATCAACCGCGTGGCGAAGGTAGTCAAAGGTGGACGGCGCTTCTCACTGACTGCTCTGGTAGTAGTCGGTGATGGAGAAGGCCATGTCGGTGTCGGCATGGGTAAAAGCTCTGAGGTACCGATCGCCATTAAAAAAGGTGTCGAAGATGCTAAGAAGAACCTCTTCGAAGTACCTCTGACCGCTGATGGTACCTTACCTCATGAAGTTATCGGCACTTTTGGTGCCGGTAGGGTGATCCTCAAGCCAGCTACACCCGGTACTGGTCTGATCGCCGGTGGTCCGGTGCGGGCATTGATGGAACTGGCTGGGGTGAAAAATGTCTTATCGAAGTCACTGGGCTCGGCAAACGCCATGAATATTGTTAAAGCAGCTGCCGATGGCTTACAACAATTGTCTTCTCCACAAGATGTCGCTCGTCGTCGCTCGACCTCTGTAGCCAGGATTTATGGCTGGAAGGAGAAGGTATAATGGTTGACAGTATCGACACCAACAGCCAACAGGCTGAAGCTGATATAAAGAAAAAGACCTTGCGAGTTACGCAGATCCGTTCAACAATCGGCTTCCCGGCTGATCAGGTACGCACAATCCGGGCTTTGGGGTTGGGAAAAATCAACCGCTCGGTCGAACAGGTCGATAACCCTCAGATCCGCGGTATGATCTTTAAAGTCAAACATCTGGTAAAGGTTGAGGAGATTTAAATGCAGTTACATGATTTAGCTCCAGCTCCTGGCTCCACCAGGGCACGTAAGCGTGTCGGTCGAGGCCATGGCTCTGGATATGGCAAGACTGCCGGTCGGGGTCATAATGGTCAGTTATCACGAGCCGGAGGCGGCAAAGGTGCCGGATTCGAAGGTGGACAAAACCCACTGGCAATGCGCCTGCCAAAACTGCCGGGCTTTCGAAACATCAACCGAGTAGAATATGTGCCAGTCAATGTCGATCGCCTGGAGGCTGCCTATGATGATGGAGACATCGTCGACCATGAAAGCCTGGCAGCCAAGGGGATAATCAAAAAGACTGACAACCTGGTAAAGGTTCTCGGTAATGGTGAACTGACACGGGCTTTAACTGTCCGGGCCGACAAGGTCTCGAAAAGTGCGGTTGAAAAAATAACAGCCGCCGGAGGGAAGGTAGAAGATCCTTGCTAAGCGCAATCCTCAATGCGTTCAGGGTCCCAGAGCTACGGAACAAGATTCTGTTTACCCTGATGATCCTGGCGCTCTACCGGCTGGGCGCTTTTGTACCAGTGCCGGGGATACCGGTTGAAAAACTCATCGAAGCTTTTCAAAGTGCAGCAGCCGATAACCAGACAATTGTGTTTTTAAACCTCTTCTCAGGAAACGCCTTATCGCGTTTCTCTGTGCTTTCTTTGGGTATCATGCCCTACATCACATCCAGCATCATCATGCAATTGATGCAAGGAGTGATCCCAGCCCTGCAGCGGTGGGCAAAAGAAGGCGAGAGCGGCCAGAAAAAGATCACCCAGATCACACGTTATCTGACTCTTTGCCTTGGCTTGATCAATGGCATCGGTTATCTCTTTCTGTTTCAGTCGAAGCAGTATGGTGTAGTGCTTCCAGAGTCCATACCTACCTGGCTGACTAGTACAATCATCGTCTTCACACTGATCGCCGGTGTAGCCCTGATCATGTGGATGGGAGAGCTGATCACTCAACGGGGCGTTGGTAATGGTATGTCTTTGATAATTTTTGCCAACATCGTGGCTGGTTTCCCCGGTGCCATCTATGCCTCTCTGGGATACGGTGCCACCTTAACTGCTCAGAATGTCGGTATGACCGCTTTGATCATCGCGGTTGTCCTGCTGGTAATCCCCGGTATCGTATTGATCGAACGGGCTCAACGGCGTATACCGGTCAATTACGCTAAACGTATCCAAGGCCGCCGGGTAGTAGGGGGATCGAACACATATATACCGTTGAAGGTCAACGGTGCTGGTGTTATCCCGATAATCTTCGCCTCTGCTTTGCTGACTTTCCCAGCCCAGCTGGCTGCCTTCTTTAATGTTTCCTGGCTGTCGACTTTCAGTGAATGGCTGGTCAGTGGTTGGTTGAACTGGATACTGGACTTTGTCCTGATAGTCTTCTTTTGCTTCTTTTACACATCAATGGTATTCAATCCTGATGACACAGCATCAAACCTACAGAAGCAAGGTGGGTTCATCCCTGGTATCAGGCCAGGCAGTGCAACAGTGACCTATATTAAAAATGTCTTGAACCGCATCACATTGCCTGGTGCGTTTTATATCGGTGCGATAGCAGTAGTGCCCAGCATCCTGTTTACCTTAAGCGGCGAGACTTTGATACGCGCTTTTGGAGGTACCTCGATTCTGATCATGGTCGGAGTTGCCCTGGACACAATGACGAAGATCGAGAGCCAACTGAAGATGCATCATTATGAGGGATTCTTTAAATAATATAACAAATCTGGCTAACCAGTTGTCAAATGGCAGCCAGTTTATCTGACTGGGAGGTTTTCGATGAACATTGTGCTGCTCGGAGCACCGGGGGCTGGTAAAGGGACACAAGCAGCTCGTCTGGTTGATGAGTTTGGTCTTGTGCAAGTCTCGACTGGTGACCTGTTACGAGCTGCAGCGAGGGCAGGCACTCCGCTTGGAATCGAAGCCAAAGGTTATATGGATGCCGGTGAGTTGGTACCAGACAGCCTGGTCATCGGCTTAATCAAGGAGTTTCTGGCTAAACCAGAGGCTGCTCAAGGAGTGATTCTCGACGGTTTTCCCCGCAATACCACCCAAGCTGTCGCTCTGGCTGCAGAGTTTGATGCATTAGGTTTAGAAATCGATTTGGCTATTGCGATTCAAGTTGATTTCGAGGTCATTGTCGCACGACTGGCAGCGCGGCGGTGCTGCAAGGACTGTGGTCTCATCGGCAGTGTTGATGACATGATTTGTCCTGCCTGTGGTGGCGAAATGTACCAGCGCGATGATGACATGCCTCAAACGGTTCGCAACCGGTTGGCGATTTACGAGAAATCAACCGCTCCATTAATTGAGTATTATCGTGGAGCAGACCTATTGATCGAAGTAGACGGAGATCGGCACCCCGATATTGTCTTTGCTGATATCAAAAAGTATATGGTTTGATGGCGAAAACCCAGCACCTAACATCAGATAAAACCTGGGTAGTATTGTCGCGACTGGATCTATGTAATGATTAGCCTGAAAACAACCGATGAGATTGAGGCTATGCGGTTGGCTGGAAGGCTTAGTGCCAAGGTATTGCGCAAGGTTGGCGAGCTTGTTCGCCCGGGTGTCTCCACATTGGAATTAGACCGTTATGCAGAACAGCTGATCCGGTTGGAAGGCGGTATCCCTGCTTTCCTAGGATACAACGGTTTTCCAGCCTCTATCTGCTCTTCTGTAAACGATCAGGTCGTCCATGGCATCCCGTCAGCGAATGTCATACTGTCCGAGGGCAGCATTATCTCGATCGACGTCGGGGTGATCATCGGCGGTTGGGTCGGTGACAATGCTGCTACTTTTGCTGTGGGGGCGATCGACCCACAGTGGCAACGCCTGCTGGACGTCACTCGGTCCAGTATGTGGGCAGGCATTGCCCAGGCTTGTGTGAATAATCATCTGGGTGATATTGGATATGCAGTACAACAAGTTGCTGAGG
>JAITUO010000191.1 GCA_031286245.1 Coriobacteriales bacterium | reverse complement strand
GCATGTCAGAATAGTCTGGTATGAATGCTTCAAAATGTCCGTTGACCGGATAGATTGTGCCCGCCAAGGAACCGACGATTGGTTTTCGGCTGACGACCTCTCCGTCATAAAACACATATTCACGCTCTCCCCTGAAGAAGGCGACCGGATAATCTGTAAGCGACAGGTGGTTGAATCCTAAAGTGTCCATGTTGTCTTGTGCACTGATTGCTAAATCATAACTGGTCGTGTTTTCTAATCCAGCGCCATAGCTGCCGGTAACCAGGTAACCAGTCAGCAGCACGAAACCGATAAAAACGTTGATAGCTGTCTTGATAGCGCTGGTCATTGTTTACCTCCTCTGTTTCGAGCGTTCGTTGACATTGTTTACCCCCTCTGTCTTGAGTATGAGCTGCCGTCGTTACTACTAAGCTTGTTTTCGCTTGAGCAGTAAGAACAACTGGGCTAACAGATAGACACCAAGCAGGCCACCCAAGATGTTATGCCAGGCCAGGTCTTCTCCACATAAAAAAGCCAGTGACTGCATTTGCAAGCTGTACAGGTCGGGGACAACCAACAGCAGGCTGCGTAATATGGTGCTGGTAGTTCCACTCAACAGGTTTGCCCAGGTGCTGAGCAGGGGATGGGCATAACCGATAATCAGGATGCTGGCACCGAACAGGCCGGTAGCCAGACCTGGCAGGCGGATCGACAGACCGCTGACCAACAGGCAGATGATTGCGATCGGTAAAGCCATCAGCAAGCATGCCACAGGCAGGCGCAGAATCTGGGGAAGTTGATTGTTAGCCAGCATCAGACAGATCGGAGCAAGCAGTAAAAGCCCCAGAGCGATCAGCGCAGCTGTCAGACTACCAACCGCCAGACTGGCGTGGTAAATTGACTGCTTGACACCACGAATCCAGATCAAATGGCTGGTGCCACGATTGTATTCATTTGGGATAGTGGATGAGCTTAAGGCGATGGTCAGTGCGCCGGCAGCCAGTCCAATCAAAAGGATGGTGATCGTTAACATGTTGGTATAACCTGTTAATGGTTCACCGTTGATAGTCAGTGTTGATTGGTTGCCAGTCATCATAAGAGTGATCAAAATGCTGAAGGCTGCAATGATATAGAGGTCTTTACGATGGACTTTCTCGCGAACAACATTGCTGATGATGGTGTTATTCATGGCTTGTTCTCCCAATCGATTTGAGAAAAACCGCTTCCAGGGTTTGGCCGCTACTGTCTGCCTGGCTCCATTCGTAGACTATTCTGCCGGCATCGATGATCACCGCTCGATCACAGACACGTTCAACGTCGCTTAATATGTGCGAGTTGAGGATTATCGTCTTGCCGGAGGCCTTCATCTGCCGCAGTGATTCGACGAATTCCAGGCGGCCCAAAGCGTCCAGTCCAGCCGTCGGTTCGTCCAGCACCAGCATCTCCGGATCGCCCAGCAAGGCCTGGGCCATCGCTAGGCGTTGCAGCATACCTTTGGAATAATCCTTGACCTTGGTCTTGTCTGGCCGAAGCCCCACTGCTTGCATCACCCGCTTGATCTCAGCAGACAGTTCACTGCGTTTGAGCCCCTGGATTCTGCCGTAGTAACCCAACACCTGACTGCCTGAAAGATAGCCGGGGAAATAGGGCGTTTCCGGTGAATAACCGATCCTGACACCTTCAGTGATATGGATATCGCCATTATCTTTGGGGAGAAGCCCGAGGATCATTTTGATCGTTGTCGTCTTGCCTGCCCCATTTCTACCCAGCAAGGCAAAGAGTTCTCCATCGGCGATCGTGAAGCTGATATCGGCGACCGCGGTTTTATCCCGAAAAGTTTTTTTCAATCGATCACAGGTGAGCATAATGACTCCTTTGCCAATTGTCGTAATACCAAGATAGGTTGTCAGACTTAAGCAACGCTAAAGGCTGGCTAAAGATTGACTAAGTTTGATTCGTCATCGTTACGACAAAATGCACTTAAATTACCGTGATCATCTATGTAATCTGGCCTTTTATGCCTTATTGTAGTAAGTGTGGCTCTCCCATAATAGTTTGTTCATATAATATGAATAGCATGTTGTTGGTCGTTGTGACAAGCCTGTTCGTAGAGGGCGGGCGCCTCTCAAGAGAGCGCCAATGGGTTTGATGAGGGAATGCTCCATTAGTGGAGGGTTCGGCTGTATGGTGGTTCAGCTGGACAGGGTGAATGGAGGCTTATGGAAATAACAGGTCAGGGTTACCCTCGAGCTAGGTGTTATTAATCTGCGAAATATCCAGAGAGGAGTTAAATTCCATGGAATCGGATAATGAACAAACCGTTGACATCAGCCAACAGAGAAATCTGACTGTCAAGCAGATGGCAGGTTATTCGTCGTATACGTTCTTCTCGATGTTAGGTTCTATCACTTGGTTTTTCAGGCCCATGTATTATGCCTTAATCGGCATGAACATGGTGCTGTTTTCGACGGCTCTGATGATAGCCCGCATTACAGACCTGGTTGTTGCGACCATGGTCGGTGGAATCATCGAAAAGGTCAGGTTGAATCTCGCTGGTGGCGGCAAGTACCGTCCCTGGTTATTCATCTTCATGTTTGTCATCACTTTCGGTATCGCCATCACCTTTACAGACTTTGTACCCGGCAACGACCTGGTGCATTTCATCGTGGTTACTGTCGGTGCATTATGCGTGATGGTCTCGATGAGCTTCATCGGCGCTGTACAGTTCGGCTTGGTACCGGTGATGGCCGGTGCTTCGGCTGTTGACCGTACCCGCCTGACGATATTTAACTACCGCGTGACCACAGTAGGCACGATCTTCACATCGTTGACAGCGGCTTACTTGCTCACCTGGGTTGGCAACTTTTTCACTCCACCGATGAACTATACCGTGATGTCTGCTGGCTTCGCCGGATTCTACATCCTCGGTGCTGTCATCTTGCGCCAGACCGCCAAACCTTTCGATAAACCGCGGGATGCCGCCGCTATTGCTGCTGCGCCTCAGGTTAGAGTCTCTGACATGGTCAAGGCTGTTACCACCAACAGCCAGTTGTTGATTTATCTGGTAGCCAGCATGCTCAGCATGATCGGCATGTTGATCAGCATGAACATCGTTATCTACTATTGGCAGATAATCATTCCCTATACTCATAATATCGATCCTCTCTTGGCGTTCCCGGCTTACTACACAATCGGCCAGACTGTTTCCACCGTCGGCAGCTTCATATTCGCGATGCTGGCACCAGTCATCGGCAGGCGGCTTGGCAAGGTCCGGGCGATGTGGGTCGGCCTTCTCGGTGCCAGTTTGGCTTCGTTAGGAATGTTCCTCTTCGGAGCGGGATCCTGGGTGATTTTCATCGGCTTCAATGTCTTGGTGATGTTTGCGGGTGCTCTATATACCGGCTACGGTGTGAATTATGCCCTCGACTGCGGTGAGTATGGTTTGTGGAAAACCGGCCAGGACCACCGTCTGGTCATCATGTCGATGTTTAACCTGCCAATGAAAATCGCCGCTATTATCGGCGGTACAGTCATGTATGCTCTGGCGGCTATTGGTTTTGACTCACTGGAAGTCCAGGCAGCCGCCGGTTCAGTGCCGGCTTTTGTTACCGATAGCTTTGTCACATCCTTCATGTTCCTGTTGGTAGGTATTCCTGCCATCTGTAACCTGCTCGCTGTTTTCCTGATGCGGTTCGCCTATAAGATCAAAGACGAAGATGCCAAGATGTATGCTGCTGAGAACCAAAGGCGTAAGCAAGAGGCTGAAGCAGCCGCTGCAGCCGCTGAAGGTAGCGCTGAGCCGGTGCCCTTGTCTTGAGCTGTTGAGTCATTGAGTGTTTGCTCTTAGGAGCTGTCTCTCTGAGTCGTGTGTCGTTGAGTTATTGAGTGTTCGCTCTTAGGAGCTGTGTCTCTGAGTGTTTCCCATTTCGCCCGCTTCTTTAGTTAGTAAAACCCCAGCCTGTGAGACATAGGCTGGGGTTTTTCATAAGTATAAGAGAGCTGGTTAGACTATTCGCGAGACAGTTAACATGCGCTGCCAGCCAGCGCTAACAGCCATATCTCAGTCAGGCTCCTGGGCTTCATTCTCCGGTCAGGTTCCTGGGTTTCATTCTCCGGTCAGGCTCCTAGTAGTAGATGGTCTTGATCTCATCAAATTCGTCATAGACCCACTGCATGAACTTCTTCTCTTCTTCACGGTTGGCTACCATATTCTCGATGCCGCTGCGGGCAAATGCCCAACCGCCACCGGGAGCGACCTTGGACACATAGTCCTTGAAATCCCCCCGGACCTGTTCCTCAGTAGCGTCATCAGGAATAAAGCGGATCTCGTAGCTCTGACACATCACCAGGTTGCGACCGTACTTCGCTTTGATCCCCAGTGTGTCATTACTCGACTGCACCGGATCCCAGAAGGTTACACCCATCGCCATTAAATCCTCCAGCAGCGGTTCGAAATAACCACAATTATGATGGCCAATAGGTACTCCAGCATCAACAAAGACCTCGTAGTAGGCATTCCAGTAGGGAGCAAACAGCTCCCTGAACATCTCCAAGGATACGAAAGGCATACGCTCATGGGCGATGTCGTCGCCATAGAAGCCATAGTCCGGCTGGTAATACTGAATGAACTTCTTAGCCAGCTTGGTCGAGTAATCGCTGATGTATGAGAACATCTCCTTGACGTATTCTGGTTCCTCGTGGCAGGCGCACAAACCTTCCGTGAAACCCATGACCCCAACCAGGGTCTGGAAGTAACCGAATCCAGTGCCACCGGCAAACGGCAGCTCGAAGTCGTGTTTGTCGCGAAGTTGCTTGGCTGCATCGAGCCACTGTGACTCATCGATTGAGTCCGGATCAGGCAGCTTGATCACATCACCCCATTTTGTTATGTCGGAGAGGATGAAATCATGCGTCCTGGGCATCGGTGAACCGACAATACGAGCGTTGTCCCAGACGTATTCGACTCCGAACAGGTCTTTCATCGTGCCGTCTTCCCTGAACTCGGGCATGAAAAACGGTGGGCTGTTAAAGCCCCACCAGAGGCTGTACTCTGACAGACGTTCCGCTTCTTGCCCTCTGATAATGCGTAGGAAATTCTCTCTCGTGGTCAGCATCTTAGTCCCTCCATCCGTTGATTGCGTAACAGCATATTATATTGAACCGATTATATATAAAGTTGCATTGTTAGCCGTATCATTGTGCAATAAGCTAAAAACAGGGTGTGGATAAAACCTTTTGTTGCTCCACCTGCACAGCCAGAGAGAGCATTCACGCTATCGTAATAGTTGCTTAGTGGTTAGACGTTAGCATTTGATCCTTTACGATACAAAGTCCAGAAGATCAGCGTAGACATACCCGATGCTATCGTAATGGTTAGTACAAAACGGTAAAGTCCGGTTATGGGTAGTGGGGTAATGAGGTCATCGATACTGGCATACATTTCGCCTTGTGACAGGTAAGCCTCGAATTCAGTACCGGGAGCTGGAGTGTTGGCGGTAGTAGTACTTTGCAGCTGATATTGCTTACCATTGTATGTAACTATGACTTCTGAAGCGGATTTATTATCTCCAGCAGGTGATGAAGTTTCGACCACAGTCACAAGTACGGTTTCATAACTAGGCTCTTGGTTATTGGACATGATATTGATGGCAAACAAAGCTATCAAACCGATCATGGTGACGATGGCTGCTGCCAATACCCTCTTCATGACACGCTCCTAATACGATCTAAAGCATAGTGACTAAAGTGGCTGCCTGTTAGCTTGCTGTTTTTACGATACCACCACTTTGTTACTACTAAAGCAGTTCCCACACATCAGGTTAGCACAAAACCACAGTCAGCATGGTAAAGAGGTATCAGCAAATTAATCTGCCTGGAATCGCCTGGAATTGCCCAGTTATGCCTGTTATGCCACCAATCGCCTGTTATGCCACAAAATTGCGTGCGTGCCACATTAATGTGAAAATTTAGTACAAAATCGCGTTCACGTACGATTTTGAGCTGGAATAAGTGCGATAAAGCCCTCTAAAAGGCTAAATTCGATAGAAATCTACACGTCAAATCGTACGTGAACGCGATTTTGTACTATTTTTTATCGATTCTGTGGCAAGGCTATGTTTGGGCTGTGTTTGGCTTGAATGTTAAAAACAATAGAAATCCATTGTGTTAAAGCGTTTATCCACTAAACAAGTCCACTTTTGAGCCATTTATCGAGAATCAGTTGCTTAACGTGCCTTATCGAACCTTGGCTGGGTAGATCGGGGCTGTAGATGACAAAGTAGTTCGATATACTTAAAGGGCTTATCCCCCATAAAATGAAACCATAATAAAGGCTGGTGATGAATGCAGGATATCGGTAAAAAACAAGAAGCAAGTCTGAATACAAAGCTAACACAAGCGTAATCTGCAGAAGCACACGGAGAGAGCAGGCAGTCAATATCAGATTGGAAAAATGAATAACATACCTTGTATTGTTAGTGTTGTGAAGATGAGCGGCCTGTGTTCCATTTGTCATGACCGTCTATTAAAGGAGGAAGAAACTATGCTAATTATTCGGACTATCTTGACGAAAGTACCAATGTAGTGAAAAGCAAAAAAGGACATAGACAACTCATATTGGTTGTTTCATATCTTGCAATATGGGGAATTGCGCTGATTCATTTCTGGTTTTTCCTCGATGGAGCAGATGCAATGGGATACGGCTTACTGTATCTTTGGATACTACTCCCTGTTACAACACTATTTCTATCTGTACTGATCGGGCGAAATAACTATTGGGGCAAATTGAAATGGTTGTCCTCAATCGTCTTCGGCGTGATGTATATGCTTGCTGCATACGCAACGTTCAGTGCCGCCAATATGGTTGCTTTTAACAAGATCAATTTACCGGATTTTTGGATGATTCTAGCCGGCAGTATCATTTCGCTCATTGGACTGGTTATCGGAACGGCAGTCAGGCATATTGATAAGAAGAGAAGGCATCCGCAACCTCAGTACCGCAAATAAGCATTACCGACCGCATGGCTGAAAACCAATCGGTTAAATGGTTATCTGGATTCTCAAACGCCCTGCATTAGAAATAGAATCTGTGTATATGCTGACTATGATGACAGGGGAGAGCCAAATCGGAAACTGCCTTGGTTTTCTCCACATTTTAAGCTTGCCTTGTAAACTCGCCAGCCAATTTGCAGAGGTCGTCGTATAAGGTTTGGTAGTCTAGTCCATACCTTTGAGCCAGACGGGCAACATCGTCATACTCTGGACGCAGCCATATTGCCTGCGAGGATTCCGGATTGTCTTCGCCGATATAGTGGCCATACTTATAGCGTACTGCTCCCCAGGGAGTATCGATGGTTATGACCTCGCGGTCTACTACCAGGCGTTCGACCAGGCGCATTCTCAGTCCCAGGCTACCTGTCTGGGAAATGACCTGTTGAGCGAATTGATCGCCTAGCTCTGGGTTGCAAAGTAGCGACAGGCGGACAGCTAACCGTCCTTTCTTCATCGTGATTGGATCTTGCCAGACATCCAGAGCTCCGGCAGCTAAAAGCTGCTCAGTAATAAATGCCATGGCTTCTGGTGTGCGGTGGTCGATATTGGTTTCAATCAAAACAGCGTTCTCGCACGTAAAACTCGTATTGGGAGCCAAAGTGTGAGCCTCTCCGACTAATAAACGGACAGTGTTAGAGGCACCTGTGACCTCACGAGAACCGGCTCCATATCCGACAGCCAACACTCGAATCGGGCCAAACGGCTGCCAGTGAGTCACGAAAGCCTTTGCCAAAGCAGCTCCAGTTGGAGTGGTCATTTCGCCTGCGTACGGACCAGCCAGTACCGGCAATCCGATGATCAGGTTGGCAGTTGCTGGTGCCGGAATGCTCATTTCACCATGAGCAGCCTGAAAGCTGCCGAAGCCTAAGGTCAGAGGAGTGGCATAGACCACTTGTGCAGCTAAGCGGTCAAACAGCAGACAGCTGCCCAAAATGTCGACGATCGAATCAGCAGCACCGATCTCATGGAAGTGTACCTGGTCGATCGGTGTTTTATGAGCCAGTGCTTCAGCTTCTGCGAGCGACTTGAAAGCCTGTTGTGCTGTTGCTCCAGCTTGTATGCTCAACAGGTTCTGATTGATAGCTGATTCAATCATTTTTTCGATTTCCATCCAGGAGCGGTGAGGAGCATGGCTTTCCGAAACTGTCAAGTGGGTCGCTGCGATACCGCCACGTATTACGTGATAGCGCTGGATCACTACTCCTGGAACTAAAGTTTGAGCCAAGTTCTCCAGGTCAGCCAGGCTAGCAAGACCCAGTGCCTCGCAGGCCTCCAGCAGTGCGCCCAAGGTTTTATCCCCAGAAGCACCAGTTGAGTAGTCAAAGTGAAGAATACGAGCAAGGTTTGGCATATCGGGTTCTAACTCTGGGGGCTGTCATGGCCAAGCCAGGCTGGCAGGTTGATTCGATGGGCGATGACTCCAGCACCAAAACCGTTATCGATGTTGACGACACTGACGCCATTGGCGCAGGAATTAAGCATCCCCAGCAGGGCGGCCAAGCCACCGAAGCTGGCACCATAACCAATCGAAGTGGGCACGGCGATTACTGGTACATCGACCATTCCGGCGATCAGGGAGGGCAAAGCACCTTCCATACCGGCGACAGCGACAATAGCGCGAGCAGCTCGCAGTTCGTCGTAATGTGAGATGGCGCGGTGGATTCCGGCGATGCCGATGTCGGCGACCAGTGATGTGTGTGAACCCATGATCCTGGCGGTCAGTGCAGCTTCTTCGGCGACTGGCAGGTCTGAAGTGCCGGCACAACAGACCAGTACCTGACCGCTTCCACCTGTGGCCAGCAAACTGTTGGCAGCATCGCCACTGACCCGGATATCGCCAAGGCGCTGATCGTAGTACAAGATCTGGCATGATTCAATATATTCAGCCTCGGGCAAAATGGCTTTGACACTTGCTGCAGCTTCTGCGGAGGCTCTTGTGCATAGGACAACTTGGTTTTCAGCAGCCAAGGCTTGCATGATGGAGGCAATCTGAGCAGGGGTCTTTCCCAGGCCAAAAACGACTTCCGGAAAACCACAGCGCTGGGTGCGTTGATAATCCAGCTCCGCAAAGTCGAGGGTGGCGGGGGAGGGGGAGGTGGCGAGTGGAGCGGGGGGTGTAGGGGTGGGGGGGGAGGGTGCGGTGGTGGGGGGGGGGGGAGTAGTAGGGGT